>CALBVI010000091.1 GCA_937969395.1 uncultured Spongiibacteraceae bacterium
ATGGACGTAGTGAAAACTAAGATCACTCAATTAAATGGCTCAGTGGAAATCCAATCAAAAATTGGTGAGGGAACACGACTAGAAATCAAAGTGCCATTAACATTGGCAATTATGCCAACCTTAATGGTGATGTTGTCTGATCAGGCCTTTGCTTTTCCGTTAGTGAGTGTCAATGAAATTTTTCATATGGATTTGTCGCGAACCAACGTTGTTGATGGCCAAGAAGTTATCACCGTTCGAGATAAAGCATTACCGTTATTTTATTTGAAAGAGTGGTTAGTTAAAGCTTCTCCAGCACGGGATTCTATTGAAAGCGCACATGTAGTTATCGTAAGTGTGGGGCTGCATCGAGTGGGTTTTGTAGTTGATCAATTAATTGGCCAAGAAGAAGTTGTTATCAAGCCATTAGGTAAAATGCTACAAGGGACACCTGGTATGGCCGGCGCGACAATTACAGGTGATGGCCGCATAGCATTGATTCTTGATGTGCCTAGTATGCTCAAGCGTTATGCAGGTTAAGCTTGAGCTGTGGGCCCCTTCATTTATAACTATCGCATTGATTCAATATTTATAATTATTTAGAGCGCATTTGATTAAGTGTATTTATTTACATGGGATGTGCTTGTATCAGAGGTAAAAGATGACGGTTTCCGTCCTTATAGTTGATGATTCGGGTTTTTTCCGCCGGCGCTTAAGTGAGATGATTAATTCATGTCATGGACTTAAAGTTATTGGCGCAGCTAGCAATGGGCAAGAAGCCGTTGAGCTTGCCAAAAAGCTAAAGCCTGATGTTATTACCATGGATTATGAAATGCCGGTTATGGACGGTATTACCGCTGTTAAACATATTATGAGCCAGTGCCCGACACCGGTTTTAATGTTCTCTTCGTTAACCTATGAAGGGGCACGTGTAACCCTTGATTCGCTAGAAGCGGGTGCAGTAGATTTTCTACCTAAGAACTTTGAAGAGATTTCAAAAAGTTCAGCTGTATTGAAAAAAACGCTAGAGTCTCGGTTAAAAACGGTTGCTCGAGCACGGAGTCCTAGGCCCGCTGTTGCGGTTAAGGCCAAAACGCCCTCGGTAAGTTCGCCCGATGTAGCACCTAGAGCACCGCGTCCTGCGTTTAATAGAAAAAGCGTTAATAAAACCTACTCTTTGGTAGCAATTGCTGCATCTACTGGAGGTCCAGTAGCGCTACAAAAAGTGTTATCGGTTTTGCCGGCTAATTTTCCTATTCCTATTGTGATTGTCCAGCATATGCCCGCTACGTTTACTACGGCTTTTGCCGAGCGTTTAAACTCGCTATGCAACATTACTGTCGTAGAGGGCAAAGACGGTGATGTGTTGAACCCAGGGACCGCGTTATTAGCCCCTGGTGGAAAGCAGTTAATGGTTTCTAGAAATAATAGAATTAAAGTATTGCCGGGGGATGAACGATTAAACTATAAGCCAAGTGCTGATGTGACATTTGGTTCAGCGGCTAATGCTTATAGTGATAAGGTTTTAGCTGTGGTTTTAACCGGTATGGGATCTGATGGCTGCGAAGGTGCCAAATTGTTAAAGCAAAGAGGATCTAATGTTTGGGCGCAAGACGAAAATAGCTCAGTGATCTACGGTATGCCGATGGCTATCGCTAAAGCTGATTTAGCTGATGAGGTGTTACCATTAACACAAGTCGGTGAGCGCCTTAAAGAGGTTGTTTAGCAATGGATTTATTAAGTTTACTGGGAATAATCATAGGTTTTTCTGCTGTTATTGGCGGCAACTACCTTGAGGGCGGAAACTTTGCTGCGCTAATTAATATTCCCGCAGCAGTTATTGTTATTGGCGGTACCCTCGGAGCTGCAATGCTGCAGACGCCATTAGCCAGTTTGAAGTTAGCACTGGTTAGATTGAAATGGATTTTCATGCCGCCAACCATTGCCTTTAAACAGGGTGTTAGCAAAATGGTGCGTTGGGCTGTTGCTGCCCGCAAGGAGGGCTTGCTAGGTTTAGAGTCTATTGCGGATACCGAGCGCGATTTTTTCGCGCGCAAAGGTTTGCAGCTATTAGTTGATGGTAGTGAGCCGGAAAGTATTCGAAATGTAATGGAAGTAGAGTCGGTTTTGTTAGAGCAGCGAGATGTTGATGCCGCTAAAGTTTACGATAGTATGGGTGGCTATGCGCCTACTATAGGGATTATTGGCGCGGTAATGGGCCTGATTCATGTTATGGGAAACTTGGCTGACCCGAGCCGACTAGGTGAAGGTATCGCCGTTGCTTTTGTTGCCACGATTTATGGTGTTGGCTTTGCCAACTTACTGTTGTTGCCGATAGCGAGTAAGCTGCGTGCACTTGCTAGAACAGAAGCGCAATTTAGAGATATGATCATAGAGGGTGTTATTTCAATTGCCGAGGGAGAGAACCCCAAAGCGATTGAATTAAAACTCAATGGTTTTTTACATTAACTCATTCAACGTGTTATCTGATTTCTTTTAGGGGGAGTCGTTTTGGCCCGCCGAAAAATTATTGAAGATCAAGTAAGTCACGATCGTTGGTTAGTTTCCTACGCCGATTTTATTACCTTATTGTTTGCCTTTTTTGTCGTGATGTATTCCATCTCGCAAGTAAATGAAGGTAAGTACAAAGTTCTTTCTGATACATTTACTGAAGCTTTTGGCTCT
>CALBVI010000092.1 GCA_937969395.1 uncultured Spongiibacteraceae bacterium
CACTGGAGTACTGAGCGCGAAGGCTATCATTGGACCTTGAATAATCACATTGCAGATGATCAAACCAATCATTGTTATGGTTTGGCTTTTGTTGTGTTAGCTCATTGTGCGGCTGCTGAAATTGATTTGCCGGGTGCTAAAGAAGGCATCGAAGCCACTTACCGATTAATGGAGCAGCGCTTTTGGCAGTCTGATCAAGGGATGTATGCAGATGAGGCGAGCAGTGATTGGAGTGAACTATCTGACTACCGTGGTCAAAATGCCAATATGCATAGCTGCGAAGCGCTGTTGGCAGCTTACGAAGTGACTAAAGATGTCAAATATCTTGATAGAGCCTATGCACTTGCCAAGCGTTTTGCTGTTGAGTTGGCGGATAAATCCGATGGTCTTGTTTGGGAGCATTTTACGCCAGCGATGGAAGTAGATTGGGAGTACAACAAAGATGATCCGAAAAATCTTTATCGCCCTTGGGGTTTTCAACCGGGGCATCAAACGGAATGGACAAAGTTACTGTTGACGCTTTATCAACATAAACCGGAAGAGTGGATGGTCGAGCGGGCTAAGGCATTATTTGATCGCGCGTTGGCAATCAGCTGGGATGACACGCACGGTGGTATTTTGTATGGCTTTAATCCTGCCGGTGAAACCTGTGATGATGAAAAGTATTTTTGGGTGCAGGCCGAAACCTTTGCCGCCGCCGCTCGTTTGGCTGTTGTAACCGGCGATGAGCGTTATTGGCAGTGGTACGACCAAATATGGGCGTACTGTGATGAGCATATGATTGATCATCAATACGGCGCTTGGTATCGAGTGTTGGACAGGCAAAACAATAAACTCAGCAATGAAAAATCTACCGCTGGAGGCAAGTGTGATTATCATTCCTTGGGCGCTTGCTGGGATGTCTTGCAGGTGACAGCTGTCTGAGTTGTCTATCTTTGTGGAATTCGTCTTTGTTCGTTTGCTAATACGGTGAATCAATATTGTGACAAGCATTAGGTATAAGTTTATGGCCCGGTTAATTTATTTTATGCTTTTTGTAAGCTTAACGTCTTGTCAATTACTGCCCCAAGACGTGCGAATGAATCAAGTACAAGTTATCGGTAGTCACAATAGCTATAAAATTGCGATTGATCCGGCGTTGCTGGCTTACATTTATGAAAAGGATCCACGTTCAGCTGATTCCTTGGAATATAGCCATCCATCATTACTTAAGCAGCTCGATATAGGGCTGCGTAATTTAGAAATTGATGTACTTTATGATCCGCAGGGCGGTTATTACACCAGCCCTTTGGGTTTGGATATCGTACGGAAGCAAGGAGCAGAACCGCAGCCCTTTGATGAAGAAGGAAAGTTGAAGCAGCCAGGGTTAAAAGTCTTTCATGTTCCGGAGATCGATTTCCGTAGTCATAACTTACTTTTTAGTGAAACGCTTGCGCAGCTAAAGCAGTGGTCCGACGCGCACGCTGATCACCTGCCGATTATTATTCTTGTTAATGCTAAGGACAGTAAATATGACTTTGGCCGCGCGCCTTTGCCATTTACCAAAGAGGCACTCGGTAGTATCGATCATGAAATACGAACTTATTTAGGTGAAGACAAAGTTATTGAACCCGATGATGTGCGTGGCAAATATGACAGTCTTGAGCAAGCTGTTCTTAGCAAAGGTTGGCCTGCACTGGAAAGCTCCAGAGGTAAGTTTCTTTTTGTTCTTGATGAAAAAGGTGAAAAGCGAGACCGCTATCTAGATGGTCACACGTCCTTGCAAGGACGGATGATGTTTACCAATAGTCCTGAAGGAACGCCTGAATCTGCATTTCGAGTGATCAATAACCCTGTCAATGATTTTGACGAGATACAGCGGTTGGTTAAAGCGGGTTATATGATTAGAACCCGTGCTGATGCTAATACCGTTGAAGCGCGTGCAAATGATTATCAGCGGTTTGAAAAGGCTGTTGAATCGGGTGCACAGGTGATATCCACAGATTTTTATATTCCCAGTCAGTTATTTGATTCCAATTTTCGAGTTATCTTTAAAGACGGCAGTTATGAACAAGTACCGAACGAGTGAGTTTAAATTTTTTACGGTGGTGTGATTTTTGATGTGATCGCGTAGAATTCTTTTGTGATTGTTGTAATACTTTTTTATTTTAAGTACCTGGAGATTAGTTTTGATTGTATGTTGTGGCGAAGCGCTCATTGACATGATTCCTTCTAAGGATAGCGCAGGTAATTTAGCGTTGCGGCCAGTTAGTGGTGGAGCCATTTTTAATACTGCGATTGGTTTGGGGCGCTTAGAGGTAAAAACCGCAATGTTTACTGGTTTGTCTGATGATCTGTTTGGCAGGCAATTAGTTGATGATCTAAGACATAGCAATGTTGCTACCGACCTTGCGGTGCGTTCCTCTAGACCAACAACGCTTGCTTTCGTTGAGCTTGTTGACGGCAAAGCAAGTTATAGTTTTTATGATGAAAATACGGCTGGAAGAATGATTCAGTCCGACGATTTACCTGAGATGCCTGCGCAGGTAAATGCGTTTTATTTTGGTGGCATAAGTTTGTGTGCAGAGCCTGCTTGTCTGACATACGCTGCGTTGGCTGAACAGGTACATAAAAACAGTGTTCTTATGTTGGATCCAAATATTCGTCCTGGTTTTATTCAAGATGAACTGGCGTATCGAGCCTTATTGCGGAAGATGATTAGCTTTGCCGATATTATTAAGGTGTCAGACGAAGACCTTGAGTGGATTATTCCCGAAGAATTAAGTGAGTCGGAGCGTGTTGAAAAACTTTGCCAACATAGATCTGACAGGAATAATCCCTTGGTTATTGTCACCTTGGGTGAAAAGGGCGTTAATGCTTATTTAAGTCAGGGCAAAAAAATCACTATCGAGGCAAACAAGGTAGACGTTGTTGATACCGTGGGTGCGGGGGATACCTTCAATGCTGGCCTGTTGGAAAGCCTGTTCAAGTCCGGAGTGTTAACAAAAGCCGCGCTTAAAGTGGCAGCGGATAAAGATATAGAAAAAGCGTTGCGTAGAGGAGCCGAAGTGGCCGCTGTTACAATTACTCGGGTGGGAGCAAACCCTCCTTGGCTTAGTGAACTGTAATGTTAAGTTTGTCTGTAGAATGGGTTAAATAAATTACCTTAATTAAACCAGATAAATAATTTAGTGGATCTTGAGAAGTCATAAAATGAATAGTGTTTTCAAGAATAATAATACGGGTGTGGTTTTTGTGCTGTTTGCAAAACGTTTATATATTGCTTTATTGATTACTTTGTTGGCTTCATGTTCAAAAATAAGTGATCAAAAAACTTTCTATTTTGCTCATAACTTATCGGTTACGCACCCTGTGCATAAAGGCGTTCTGGAAATGCAGAGAGCGTTGGATAAAATTTCAGGTGGAAAGTTACAAATTAAAATATTTCCCGATGGTCAATTAGGTTCAGAGCGCGAAGTACTTGAGTTATTGCAAATTGGCAGTATTGCTATGACCAAAGTAAGTGCTGCGGCCATGTCTAATTTTGCACCTGAATATAAAGTTTTTGGTGTGCCTTATTTGTTTCGAGATAGAGATCATTTTTTTGCCGTGTTAGAGGGAGGTATTGGTAATCAAATTTTAGAGGGCGGTAGTGACTATTTGCTGCGAGGGCTTTGTTATTACGATGCTGGCGCACGGAGTTTTTACACTACAAAAAAATTAGTAGAAACGCCTGCAGATTTACATGGCATGAAGATACGAGTTATGGGAGATCAGAACTCAGTCAATATGATTGGCGCGCTTGGTGGGTCGGCAACACCAATGGCCTACAGTGAATTATACACGGCGTTGCAGCAGGGAGTGGTTGATGGTGCCGAGAATAATATCCCTTCTTTTGTAATTTCTAACCATTATGAAATCAGTCAATACTATACGGTAGATGAACACAGCAGAATACCGGACGTTGTCGTTATAGGTACAAGGTTTTGGGATAATCTTAGTGATGAAGAGCGGATTTGGGTAAAGCAAGCCGCTGATATTGGCGCAGCAAAGCAAAAAGTTTTTTGGGATGAGTCGGTTAAAGAGAATATAGAGATTTTAAAAAAAGCGAATGTAACCATTTATTATCCTGATAAATCTATTTTTGCGGAACAGGCGAAAGCTGTCATGGAAACGGTTGCCGAAGACCCAGAATTGAATGAATTAATTAAAGCTATATTGGAAACCAATGCAGAAAATATATAGTCAATTAAATAGTGCCATCGAAGTGTTATTAGTTTTTATATTTGGCCTTATGGTAGTGGATGTCGTTTGGCAAGTGATTGCCAGATATGTTGTGGGTCAATCAAGCTCCTTTACGGAAGAATTTGCCCGCTTTGCATTGATTTGGCTGACGGTGCTTGGTGCAGCTTATATTAATGGACAAAAAGAAGGTCATCTGTCGATGGACGTTTTTATGATGAAACTTTCAAAAGAAAAGCAACAGCTCAGGATTAGACGTATACAAAGTTTGATTGCTGTTTTTGCTTTTTTAGTCATGGTGATTGGTGGAGGTAACCTTGTTTATATTACTTTGAAATTAGGGCAAGTTGCTCCTGCATTGTCAGTACCTTTGGGTTTTGTTTATTTGATAGTGCCTATCAGTGGTTTGATTATTATTTTCTTTTCTTTTTATCATATAAAAAACACATTCGAGCTCAAACATGATGAGTATTGAAACGGTCAGTATTATTGTATTGTTTGTTAGTTTTCTTGGCTTATTGGCTTACGGTGTACCTATAGCGTACGCGATAGGTACATCAACAGTCATTACGCTGTTGATCAATATGGATTTTTTGCCAGCTGTTACTACTGTCAG
>CALBVI010000093.1 GCA_937969395.1 uncultured Spongiibacteraceae bacterium
AATGCTTTTGAGAACTTTTCAAACCCGCTCTCACCCGATGAACTTGCCGGATTAGCTTGTGAAGAAACCATCGAGTCTCGATTAATTATAGAGCGCAATAATGCGTGGCATCTTGAGCACGGCCCCTTCGACGAAAACCGCTTTCAAACATTACCAGAGCAAGATTGGACGCTACTCGTGCAATCGGTTGACCACCACATCCCTGAAGTTGCTCAACTGCGTCGCTATTTTTCTTTTATCCCCAACTGGCGAATTGATGATGTCATGGTCAGCTATGCCACTGAAGGCGGTAGCGTAGGCCCTCATTACGATAACTATTCCGTTTTTTTAGTACAGGGTGCCGGTCAACGACGCTGGCAGCTAGGGCCTCGCTACGATTCCAACAGCTCACTTATTGACAACAAACAACTTCGCCTGCTGAAAGACTTTAAATGCACGGATGAATATATTTTAAACCCCGGCGATATACTCTATGTACCACCATTGTACGGCCACTGGGGAACCGGACATGACAATGACTGCATGACCTACTCCGTCGGCTTTCGCGCACCCAGCCATGCAGAAATGCTTTCAGATTACTGCGACGAAAAGATCCAACAATTAAATGAGGAACTCCGTTTTGATGATGCCAAAATGGAGCTGCAAAACAATCCAGCCGAAATCACCGCGACTACCGTCGACCAAATCCAAGCGCTACTGATGGATCAGTTTAATGACAAAAATGCTATTGCTGATTGGTTTGGCCGCCATATGACACAGGCAAAAGAGCCTGAACTATTTGCTACACTAGACGAAGATTTTGCAGAAAACTGGCTGGAAGAATTGTCAGATGACACTACAGCCAAACGAATCATCCGCGATCCAGCTTCGCGCTTAGCTTATAATGAAAATATGGGTAAAATAAATCTCTTCGTCAACGGCGAAGTATTTACTGAGGCAAACTTAGTTTTCGCTCAAACAATAAGCACTGAAGATGGATTTAGCGCTCAGCAATTATTATCATGGTCTAAACATGCCGGTAATAAAAAGGTTATTGATTATCTATTTCAACAGGGAAGCCTTTATTTAGATGACAGCGCATTTTGATATTAAATTAACTAACTGGTCCAATGATTGCGAAACCTTATCCGCAATCAGAACCGCTGTTTTTATTGAAGAACAGCAGGTACCAAAAGAGCTCGAATGGGATGATAAGGACGAGCTGGCAACACACTGGCTAGCGCTTGACCAGGAAGCTAATTCAGTAGGTGTTGTGCGAATGTTAGCTGATGGCCATATTGGCAGAATGGCGGTCTTAAAAGAAGCACGGCAACAAGGTATAGGAAAGGCACTACTGGAGCAGGTCATCGAGTATGCCCGCGCAAAAAACTTATTCGAAGCATATTTATACGCACAAACCCACGCCTTAGCATTTTATCAAAAAGCAGGTTTTACCGCTTACGGTGAAGAGTTTTTAGATGCAGGCATTCCTCATCGATCAATGCGATTGCAATTAGCTGACAGGCGCTTATTAGCTATTCATGGCGGTAACTTTTTAATCAATGACTTTTCCTCGACCACTCAATCATTAATTTCGCAAACGTCTCAGCAATTACGTATTTTGTCATTTGATTTAGATTATAAGAACTTCGATACGCAAACAATAACTGACGCCCTGTCGAAACTAGCTAGAAGAAGCCGCTACAGCAAAATTTATATTTTGGTGGCAGACAGTTCTATCATTGTAAAGAGAGGACATCGCTGGCTAGAACTACAGCGCAAGCTAACTGAAAAAATTAAAATACGACGCGTCAACTGCGAACCACATTTATTAAAAAACAATCTCATCATTGCAGATCAAGCTGGCGTTATTTGCCAATCGATGAAAGAACCAGAAAAAATATGGGGAAACTTCAATAACGTGCCGGTAGCAGCCAACTACATCAAAGAATTTGACGATCTATGGAACCGCGCTGTCGAAGATAAAGATTTAAGACAGCTCAGCTTATAGGATTTCATGGTGGCGATAATAAAACTACAACATTAAACCCACTTCTTTTTCTTGATAAATCAACTCATAAACCTTTAGATTACGACACGGCTCTTCCGTCGCCGCAATTAAATCACCCGTAGCAAGATCGAACTGATAATTATGAAGTGGACAGCGCAACTTATCTCCCTCTAAATCAGACTCACTCAGAGGGTGACCACGATGAGGACACAAGCTCTCTATTAAAAAAAGCTCGCCCCCCTGCTGAACAAGCATTAGGTTATGATGATCAATCTTGAATGTTTTTTTATAACCATCATGTAAATTAATTAACCTTTCAAGGGTATAAAATCTCATAAGCCGGCCGATTGAATAAAATGAACCGCTAACTGCGTTCATAAACATATGTTACTGGAAAATAACCGATAAGAAGTTAAACTTCAATATTAGCTATTAACGCACGGAATCAGCAGCAAAAAGAAACCATGGTATTTACATTAAGCTCAAAGTCAGACGTAAGCTCCGCAGACACGCCCGCCAGCAAAAAAACAGCGCTTATTATGCCTGGCGGCGGTGCACGTGCAGCCTATCAAGTAGGCGTGTTAAAGGCTATTGCTGAACAGAGCGATCAGCTGGGTGAAAACCCCTTCCCTATCTTATGCGGAACCTCAGCGGGAGCGATCAATGCTGTTGCCCTAGCAAGCAGGGAAGAAAATTTTCGCGACTCCTGTCACTGGCTAGAAAACCTGTGGAGTAACTTACACACAGAGTTTGTTTTTCGAAGCGACTGGACCGGTATTGCGCGCAATGCTTGGCGACTTATTGTATCTCTCGTGAATTCTGGCGTTGCTGTTGGCAGACCTGTCGCATTACTAGACAACCTGCCACTAAAGGAATTTTTACGCGAAAAAATCGACTTTTCTGGCATTTCACGCAACCTTCAATCAGGTAAGCTCGATGCAGTCTGCGTGACTGCGATGAATTATACTGAGAAAGTCTCTGTTAGCTTTTATCAGGGCGGACGCAATAACTCAGAATGGCAGCGTTGGCGCAGACAGGGCATCCCAACACCCTTGGAATTACGCCATTTACTAGCATCCACCGCTATCCCTACTTTTTTCCCACCCCAGCGAATTGGGCGTAATTATTATGGCGATGGCGCGCTCCGTCAGCTAACACCTATCAGCCCTGCTTTGCACCTAGGCGCGGATAAAGTGCTTATCGTCAGTGCCAGCGGTCACAAACAAAATTACGAACAGCCCTACAAGAGAATCCACTCCCCGGCACTAGGCCAAGTCATTGGCCATCTACTTAACAGCGCTTTTGTTGATGGATTGGAAACCGATATTGAGCTATTAGAGCGTATGAATGAACTCTTGGAGCACGTGCCTATTGAATTACAAAACCAAGAAGGGAAAGTCTTAAAGCCAATTGATTTTCATGTGGTTTCGCCCTCACAAGACCTTGATGCCATTGCTGACGAACACCTGCACACTCTGCCTCGCAGCATCCGTACAATGCTTCGACTTTTTGGTGTTAGCTCTACTGAAGGGGGCATTAATGTTTCTAGCTTTTTACTTTTCTCGCAAGCCTACTGCAAGCAACTTATTGAACTCGGGTATAGCGATGCAATGAATCAAATGGATGATATTTTAGCGTTTATGGAAAAATAATTATCGCAACATTCAGTATTCTATAGCTGTACTCTCTCAATGAATTGCTCAGAGCCATCTATAACTTTGATTTCACCAATAACCACATCAACACCCTGCTTTTTAATGTAACCTGCCAAATCAAACACATAAGCTGAATCAGCTTCAGTATCATCGAATAAGCTAAATACTTGACGGCCAACTCTGGTTAACTTAAGTATTGGTATTTCAACTGAATGCAAAGGATTAGCAGCAATCAACTTTAAAGCTTTATGACCGATAGCTAATAAGTGGTGATAAGCTTGGGTTGAATCACTACTCAAGGTAATCGTTTTTTCGGACATATGAAGCAACGCTATATCTTCAAGAACCTCAAACAAATTTTGGTGAAAATCTGTATTAAAATAACCGTCGGAAGCATTGAAAATCGCATTTAAAAAAGTATATTTAGCCGCAACTTTAACAATTTCTAAATCGTCATTATCAAGCTGATGCAGCGAGGCCAACATGCCTAAACTAAACGTACCAGGTACGGCAACCTCGTAAATAAGCGTTTTGGCCCATAATAATTGTAACTCTGGATTAAATATACTCTCAGCACACTCCCTCCACCGACGCATCCATTCGGCATTAACTGGCGCATCACTGACAACCTCGATTTGCGATGCCAAAGCCTCGCTTTCTGCTAATATAGCTATTTTTCTGATATTTAGAGCCCGCTCAAGGTCTCTAATTGATACCTCTTTAACGACAGAGCGAATCATGGTTTCAGAGGTATCGATACCAACATCAAGCCCTTGGTCAATAGCTGTATTCTCAATAATATCGTAAGTGGCAAAATTACCAATACTTGGTGTATTGATTAAATGACCGTTGTCATCTAATGACTTCAGCCCCTCATGGACATCATTGAGCTCTTCTTCAGCCCTTAAAATCGCCGCCATTTCCTGTTGACGCACCTTATTGCGATTTCTATGCTCGCGCCGAATTTGCCCTGGAGCCATTAAGCCTATATTCTCATCAAAAAGCTCATGCC
>CALBVI010000094.1 GCA_937969395.1 uncultured Spongiibacteraceae bacterium
AGAGTTAGGGAGTTAGGGAGTTAGGGAGTTAGGGAGTTAGGGAGTTAGGGAGTTAGGGAGTTAGGGAGTTAGGGAGTTAGGTAGTTAGGGAGTTAGGGAGTTAGGGAGCATCGAAGCATAAAAAATCAAAAACAAGCTTATTTGGCCCGATAAATTATCCCAGGGCTACACTGCACCATATCGTACAAGTCGCCAGCACTCGCCAAACTTTCTGAAGCACCAAGGATCAAATACCCACCTGGTTTAAGGGTTTTGTGGATACGACGCAAAATATCAACTTTCAATTCTGTTGAAAAATAAATCAACACATTACGACAAAAGACAACATCGAATTTACCCAAGGAATTATAACTATCCATCAGGTTTAACAACTGAAAACGAACCTTTTTACAAATCTCATCTTTCACTTGCCAACTTCCACCCTCAAGAGGATTAAAAAATTGCTGTAAGCGCTGCTGTGACAAGCCTCGCCCTAAAGACAGACGATCGTAAACACCTTCTCGACAAGAGTCTATCATTGAGGGTGACAAATCAGTCGCTATAATTTCTACGATATTTTTGAATTGCCCAGGTTTCGACTTTTTATACTCTTCTATCAACATACTCAAAGAAAAAGGCTCTTGCCCTGAAGAGCATGCCGCAGACCAAACCCTCAAACGACCGCTTGTGCTAGCAAGCTCAGGTAGAATGATTTTTTCAAAGGCCCTAAACGGATGTACATCACGAAACCAAAGCGTTTCGTTGGTGGTCATTGCGTCAATAACAGCCTCTTTTAACTTGCCATTTGAGACACGCTTTAGCTGCTCAACCAAGCTAGACAAACCCTCGATCTGATGCTCGGACATCAATTTGTTTAATCGGCTTGCAACTAAATATTGCTTGTTTTCACCCAACAAAATACCGCAAGCAGCCGATAAAAAGCGCCTAAATTCCTCGTACTCCGCAGGGGAAGTGTTACTACTCATCCAAAAAACTCAACAACAAAAGAGACAACGTACAATCAGCCATTAACCCAATGAATAAATTGCAACTCAGAATAAATGTATTAATAAAGATCGAGTTACTCGACGTCTACAACACCGCCAATACTTTTAATACGGTCGGTAACAACAGTAGCTAATTGATCAGGGTTGAACTTAGCCAAAAAGTTATCAGCACCCACTTTTTTAACCATTGCCTGATTAAAAACACCACTCAAGGAAGTATGCAGAACGACATGTAAGTCCGATAATCTAGGATCACTTCTTACCGCAGCAGTTAAGGTATAACCATCCATTTCAGGCATCTCAATATCAGAAATCATCACTAAAAATTTCTTCGAAACATCCTCGCCGTCATCTGCCAAGCCACACAGATAATCATAAGCCTGCTTGCCGTCATTGAGCAATGTCGTAGTAACACCGATGGTTTCGACACAGCGTTTAATCTGCTTGCGAGCAATCGCCGAGTCGTCAACAATCAGCACATGCAGTTCCGCCGCCGCATCAGAGACTTCTTCCGTTACAACACCTTCAGAAATTTCCTCTTCCATCGGTGACACTTCGGAAAGAATTTTTTCGACATCAATTATCTCGACCAGCTTGCCTTCAAATTCAGTAACCGCCGTTAAATAGTGTTCACTACCTGAACCCTTGGGCGGTGGATGAATCGATTCCCAGTTGGTATTAATAATTCGCTCAACGCCTTTGACTAAGAAGCCCTGCGTAGCCGTATTATATTCTGTCAAAATAACAAAACAGTTTTCAACATCTTCCAGCTGAGCCTGGCCCGTTGCCAGCCCCAGATCTAAAACAGAAATGGTTTCACCACGAATAGGGGCCACCCCTCTTACTACGGGGTTACTATGCGGCATAATCGTTAGTTTAGGGCACTGAAGCACCTCTTTAACTTTAAATACATTAATACCGTATATCTGGGAACTACCTAACCGGAATAGCAATAACTCTAAACGGTTCTCACCAACTAGCTGTGTTCGCTTGTTAACGCTATCTAAAACCCCAGCCATAGACCACTCCTACTAACAATCTTATTTTGAATAGGCATAAATATTGCCTTATTGAATCAATAAACCTAACTGACAATTTCTCGACGCATGGCCAGTCGAAAAAAAAGCGATCTCGACAACGACCGATAACATAAACACTGGGCCTAAAATCACAAGCCTAAATAACCGTTAATACGATATCGGCAACATCTGTAAACAATTTAATGTGTCACCCACACAGCATAGGTCAAGATAATGATTAATCGTAGTTTTTTGGCATTTTTCGCGTTATTACTCAGTCTTACTACGAACACTGGCTACAGCGCAGTCAATTCACAGCAAATACGTAGCAGCATAGATGATTATATGCCCGCACATCTTGATTCTCTTACCCAGCAATATGGAGAAAATATTCGCACGGACTACCGCATCGGCGCATTAGATTCACGTATTTCTATGGCTGACTGCCCAGCACCACTGCAAATCGAGCAAAAATCTATCTCCAATATTGGCCGCGTCAATTTAAAAGTAAGCTGTGATCAAGATGCTATCTGGTCTATCTACGTGCCAATAGAAGTCAATCTTTATCGGCCAGTTGTTACGGCAGTAACGCCAATCACAAGAGGCCTAACAATCACCGCCTCACATCTACAATTGCGGCAAATGGATGTTAGCAAGCTCAACGGTAGTTACTTCAGCTCAATTGAAAACGTTGTCGGC
>CALBVI010000095.1 GCA_937969395.1 uncultured Spongiibacteraceae bacterium
GTCGCCAGCTCAGGCCACCCAATCTGCCAACACCCACAACCTCTCAGCGAAAACACCATTAACCAACACCGATCGATTATTGTCCGAGATTCATCAAACAAAACAACCCCCATTAGCCGAGGCATTTTCAACCAACAACACCCACTCTACGTCCCCAACATGGCAACTAAAATAGATGCCCACCGAAACCAACTAGGTATTGGCACCGTTCCCAAAACACAAATAAAAGAAGCCTTACTCAATGGCGAACTAAAAGAATTAAAACTAGAAAACCCCATCCCTCAAACAACACTTTATATCGCTTGGAAAATAAACAACCATGGGCAGGCTCTCCACTGGCTCATTGAAAAGCTAAAACAACAGAAACCACTCAGCTAACACCAAACCAGCTCCAAATAAAATAATTCAACGCTCAAGCAGATGAATAAGAAGCGCACCACTGATAGAATGCAGCCAGAATACACAAGGACTCATGCATGTTAATTAAGCCATACCACAATAACAGCAACGGAAAAATCAGTTTCACCCGCCAACAAAGCAGCGATTTTGCCAAAAACATTGCCGACGATTTCAACCCTATTCACGACACAGACGCCAAACGCTTCTGTGTACCGGGCGATTTACTTTTTGCCATTATTCTCTCTGAATATGGCGCCAATCAAAATATGCTTTTCAACTTCACAGGTATGGTGACGGAAAAAACCCTACTCACCCTCCCTGAAAATAACACTCAACTCTCTATTCAAGATGATGACGGGAAAGAATACTTATCCATTGAACACAGCGGTGAAAAATCAACTAACAGCGCGTTAATCGAAAATCTAATACGCAGCTATGTTACTTTTTCTGGCCATACTTTCCCTCATATTCTCGTTCCTTTATTACGAGAAAAAAATGTGATGATCAGCCCCACCCGCCCAATGGTCATGTATCAGAGCATGCTTATTAAACTTGATCGTTTTGATCTAACAGATATTGAACTGGAATTAGATAACGAGAAAACGATGTTAGAAGTTAATGGTAAACGCGGAAATATTTGCTTAGCGTTTAACCTCAAATCTGGCGACCACCTGATCGGAAGAGGCGAAAAACACATGATCGCCAGCGGACTTAAACCCTTCGAACAAAGCGCTGTTGATAGTATTAAAACGCAATACAGTGATTGGAAAAAACAATTCGCAGCGAGCTAATTAAAGTACTAACGCGAACCACTCATGACAAAAAAAAATCACTTGAATAAGACGGCTTCCGCACGATTAAATTCAAGAAGCTTCTGGTGGAAAATCAGCTAATATAAGCTCTATAGCCTCATAAACCATTTTCTGCTTTTCCTCCTCCTCTTTATAGCGCACCTGCTCAGCATTACGCCAAAACAACTTACCTGTTCGCGCATCAATCATACTAATCTGTACATTAGCAACGAACTTAACACCAAGCGGTATACCGGAAGAAACACCAAGCCCCACCGCACCACTACCTACACGCTGAGTATTACCTAAGCCAAGGCCCAGGGTTATTAAGCTATCTTCACCGACATAGTTAATCGATAACTCAACAAAAAAATCTGATTCACTGTCAGCAGTAGCTGCCACAAACCCTTTCGCCAATAAACGATCGCGAATAAACCCCTCAGAATCAAAAAAGCTATAAATATCCTCGACAGCATTTAGTCGTAGCTGATAATTTTTATAAAGAGAGAAATCAGTTGTCTGTGAATAATCTAGCTGCTTATTTTGACTACAAGCAACAACAAAAATAAGCAGCAACAACCAACATTTAAATTTAAGAAAGCTCATCATTCTACACCTCTTATTAATCCTACAATATTGCCCCTACAAGATTGACCCTACAACACTTAGCCCCCACATTTATCTAACAGCTCACAAAACACCAAACAATGCATGGACTTTATACTCTGCGCAGCCCTAACAAACAATCAAACAAAATCACTAACCTCTCCCTAGTTTACAATTTAGAAGCATGGCTTTATTTTTAGCAATGGCGATGCTAGCCTGACCGGAATATTTTTAATTTCAAGCACTATATTTTTAGCCTCTATCCATACCCTCTACCTACCATAAAGGCACTTAATAATGATAAAACTAATAAACAGAAGGGATTTCCTTGTTAACAGTGCGATTTTAGCGGCTGCAAGCTCACTTCCTAACAACGTCTTAGCGCAAGAGACAATGCACACGCGTATGATTCCCGGAACAACCGAATCGATACCTGTCGTCGGCATGGGAGCGCCAGATATTTTTGTTAACTTACCCAAAGAAGGCAATGCACTTCCCATTTCTGTTATCCAAACCATGTTAGATCTTGGCGGCAGAATGATTGACACCCCCGCTTTTTTTAGACCAAACGATCCTGTTTTAGGACAAATCATTAACGAGATGAATATTCTGCAAGACTTATTCTTGGTAGGAAAAATCACCACATCAGGTAAGCAAGAAGGCATCGATCATCTTGAGCGTACCGTTAAAAACCTCAAGAAAAAACCTATGGACCTTTTATTGGTTCACAACATGAGAGATATGAAAAACAACTGGTCAACACTTCAACAATGGAAAGAAGAAGGACGAACTCGCTATATTGGTGTCAGTTTAACTCGCCAACACGATTACACTGAACTTGAAGCGTTTATGAAGGCTGAAAAACCAGACTTTTTGATGACGGGTTATTCAATCACCCAACCACAGCCAGAAGCTCGTATTTTACCTTTAGCCCAAGATATAGGAACAGCAGTCGTCGGCGTAGAGCCTTTTAAAGCTTTTGATGACGGCGCATTTTTCAAAATGGTCGCTGGTAAAGAAATACCAGCATGGGCGGCAGATTTTGGTATTAACTCATGGGCTCAGTATTCACTCAAATGGATTCTTTCCAATCCAGCGCTAACATCAGTAGTGACTGAAACCAGTAAAGTTAAACACGTTATTGACAACATGAAGGCAGGCTATGGTGATTTACCTGACGCGGCTACTCGTAAGAAAATGAGCGATCACTTGCTTGCAATGGCTTAATTTCCTTCCAACAAACCCATGTTAAAGGCCGCTACCTATCAACGAAAAATAATTAGCGGCTATTATCTTTTAAACAAATATGCGACAAACACCGAAAAGACTAACACCAAAGCTCTATGCTCTCGCAAGAGCCCACTAGCAGACACCACCCCGCTAACACAAGCAAAATATCGTACATTATCGACAAAATGTGAATTTCTAAGCAACTATCAACAAAATAACTAAAAAAGCAGTAATTTCTTTATTTAACAAATCACTGTTTGTATACTCGCCTCGCGCGAATGAATGCAATGTTTTCATAGCGCTCAAAAAAATAACAGGGGAATAATAAATATGAGATTACGTAAACCACATAAATATACCGCACTTGCGGCTGCGATTGCCGGAATATCCGGTTTTAGCATGCCTCTCTCAGTATTAGCGCAAGGGTTCGAACTCGAAGAAATCGTTGTTTCTGCTCGTAAACGCGAAGAAGACCTACAGGAAGTCCCTGTAGCAATTTCAGTATTTACTGGCAATGCCCTTGAAGAAGCGGGCATTACTTCAACTAGAGACCTTTTCGCAAATACTCCAGGTCTAAACTACGATACTGGCTTTGACCAAAACGCATCAACGCCTGCTATCCGTGGTGTCGTGAGTAATGAAATCGCCACCTATCGTCAAAAAGTGACCACATTCTTAGATGGCATGCCAATCCTAGGTCAGCAGGGTACGG
>CALBVI010000096.1 GCA_937969395.1 uncultured Spongiibacteraceae bacterium
AACAGGGATTTCCTTTTAGCGCGTCATCGAGTCAGCGTTTACAGGCAGTGGCTTCTGCAATTACTCAGTTTCCTGCTAGCTCAGCTATTTTTTTAGATGCTGATGGCAGCCCATGGCCTGCAAGGCACCACTTAATACAAAAAGACTTAGCGCAAACCTATAGAGCTATTGCTAAGCAAGGGGTTGATTATTTTTATCGAGGTGACTTTGCAAAAGTTGTTGATCAATGGATGAAAGAGAATGGCGGCATTGTTCGTTATGACGATTTCTCGAATTATCAAATGAAGTTGCGCGAAGCGGTTATGAGTCAATATCGAGGTTATGGCATTGTTGGTTTCCCGCCGCCTAGCTCTGGCGGTATTCATGTTGCGCAAATTTTAAATATATTGGCATCTTTTGAATTGGCAGAGCTATCAGAAGGTGATCGCTATCATGTGTTGGTAGAAGCTATGAAGATAGCTTTTGCGGATCGGGCTCATTTTTTGGGTGATACAGACTTTGTGCCGGTGCCTAAGGGGCTAATTGATTCAGAGTATGCGAAGCAGCTAGCGCAGACAATTACCTTCGATAGTGTCGCAACGGATATCCAGCATGGTAAACCACCAGGTGCTGATATCGATTTATTTGGTAAGCATACAACGCATATTTCAGCAGCTGATAAATGGGGTAATTGGGTCGCTATTACGACAACAGTTAATACCAGTTACGGCTCTAAGGTGGTTATCCCTAGTACGGGGGTGGTTATGAATAATCAAATGGATGATTTTTCAATTAAAGCTAATGTGCCTAACGCCTTTGGTTTGCTGGGTGGCGAAGCTAACCAGATTGAGCCTGGCAAGCGACCATTATCGAGTATGAGCCCTACTTTAGTGCTTAAAGATGGCAAGCCGATAATGAGTCTCGGTGCTGCTGGTGGACCGACTATTATTACTCAGGTCGTTCAGGCTTTAATTGGCATTATTGATTTAGGGATGCTTCCACAGCAGGCGCTTGCTGCCTCAAGGGTTCATCATCAGTGGCAGCCGGACGTGACGTTTATTGAAAAAACATTAGCTGAGGCTGTTCAGCTATCTCTTCAGAAACGAGGTCATAAGATACATGTCCGTAACTATTTGGGGGCAACGCAGGCGGTTATGTTGGGCGAAGATGGACAGTTAGTAGCCGTGACAGAGCCTAGAGTCATTAAGCAAAACCAGTGAAGATCATGCCCTACATAAGGTCATAGGTGAGCTTTTTGAAATAGTGTGATTTTTTATATAAAACAATGCCCAAGCGTAATTGTATTGCTGGAATATTGTGCGTAATATGATTTTCCCGTGCAGTTATTAGCCACTTAGACGTTAGATAAAGGTTTTAAAAGAAGTATGGTCGTTGGTGATTTAATGTCAGTTGTCGAAGGAGGGGTGTCTCCTGATGATCTCTTTTCGGCAGCAGTTGCCGAGATGTGTAGGCAAAAGCAGTCATGCATTATGGTAGCTCGCGATGGTAAGCCCGAAGGGATTATTACTGAGCGCGATGTTGTGCGTATTTTTTCGGATCAATCATCTTTGCCGATGGCTGAAAATGTACAGATTAGTAGTTTGACTGTAGGTGATGTTTTAGCTCCAGAAAAGCCTATTTGTGTTGAGCAGTCGACGTCACTTTATGATGCTATGTTATTGGCCCGCACTCGCGGATTACGTCATTTAATGATTATCGATGATGCTGGGCAGCTGGTTGGTTTGGTTACTCAAACGGATATGATTAATGCTTATATTTCAATTCTTGACCGTCAAACAGAGTTAGAAACAGCTAATCAGGCATTACATTTGCTCTCCCATGAAGATGCTTTAATGGGTATTGGCAATCGCCGGGCGATGGAAGTAGAAATGGATTTTACTGAGGCTTATTCAAAACGTTATAAAAAGAACTACTCCGTCGCCTTGATGGATGTTGATTATTTCAAAGCGTATAACGATTGTTACGGTCATCAGGCTGGTGATGATGCCTTGATTGCTATTGCCAATGCCTTAAAAAGTACCATGCGCGAGACGGATCGACTTTATCGTTACGGCGGCGAGGAGCTGTTAATGTTAATGCCCTCAACGGATATTGATGATGCTGTTATTGCTGCAGAGCGAGCGCGTATTGCTGTTGAAGACCTAAAGATTTCGCATATGGCTAGTCCGCTAGAGCATATTACGATTAGTGCGGGTGTTGCTTCATCGGATGAAGAGGAATGGCAAGTTTTAGTTGATAATGCCGATACCGCTTTATATAAAGCGAAAGGCAATGGCCGTAATCAAACCTGCGAGATTGAGCTTACGCAATTGTGATACAGATAGTTGGCTGGGCCTAATATAAGAGATTAAGAGATAAGAGCGTTATTGTTTGACAGGTCTTTTGTTCAACTTTCTTTGTAGTGTTCGCCGGTGCATGCCTAGCACTCTTGCTGACGCAGAAATATTCCCCTCGTTTTCATGCAAAACTTTTTGAATATGTTCCCACTCCATACGATCTACTGATGGCCGTTGCTCGGGGATTGCTATATCGGTGTTGCCTGAACCCTGCTCAAATGCTGCGAGTATCTCTTCTGTATTGGCAGGTTTACAGAGGTAATTGATAGCCCCTAATTTAACGGCTTCTACTGCCGTGGCGACACTGGAATACCCCGTTAGAACAACAATCTCAAGGTCGGGCTGCAGTGCCTTGAGTTGAGGGATAAGCGTTAATCCTGATTCGCGTTCCATTTTTAAATCGACAATAGCTTTATCAAAGCTGTGTTGTTCAAAAAAACTAATGGCATCTTCACCGTTGTGGGCAATTAGGCTTTCAAAGCCGCGACGTCTTAGTGCGCGTGCTAAAACTTGCGTTAAGGCTTCATCATCGTCGATAAGTAAAAACGGTACTCTTGCAGTTTGCTTATTTGTCGTCATCATTTTTGTCGCATGATTATTGGCAGTGTTAATGCGCTTTTAGTCTTTTTCAATGTCTGTGTTTGCTAATGGCAAATGCAGTTCGGCCAGCGTTCCACCATTTTCATGGGTGTAAAGGGCAATCTCACCGCCCAGTCGATCAATCGTTGCATGGGTTAAAAATAAGCCCAAACCTAAGCCTTTACCTTTATGGCTGATAAAGGGTTTGCCGATATTATCAATAATGTCGAGGGGGATTCCGGGGCCGTGATCCCTAATGGATAATTGCATTTGCTGATGCTTACATTGAATGCCAACCTCAATAGTTTCAGTGCAACTATCGGCAGCATTGTTTAGTAAATTAGCTATAGCTTGTTCAAGGGTGGGGTCGATCAATAAGTGGCGTTGATCGCAACTGTCATCAATGTTGAGTTGGTAATTCGCAGAAGGCCTAATGACTTGCCAGTGGCTTAATATAGATTCTATATAGCTGCCGATAGCGACTTGGTTTTTATCTTCTTGGCTGAGGGTGTTAGCTGTCGAGACTAAGCCTTTGAGTATTTTTTTACAGCTATCAAGCTGGCCTTTTAATAAGGCAAAATCTTCACAGAGCGCTGCTTGTGTTTTGTAATCTTGTTCTAACTCACCAAGTAAAATGGCCATTGTTGAAAGAGGCGTTCCCAATTCATGGGCCGTTCCTGCGGCGAGTGTTGCTACGGCAAGAATTTGTTCGTCGCGTAAATCATCTTCTCTTTTAATGGCAAGTTGCTGTTCACGCTCACGTAAGGCGGTAGCAATTTTCACGACAAAATAAGTGATTAATAATGTGCTGAGGGCAAAGGTGAACCACATACCAATAATATGTAAATTCACCTCACTAGTTTGTGAATGTTGCATATGAGCGCTGTGCTCAGGCTGTATTAGCTCGAGTGGTTGGTAATAAAAAAGCATTAAGCTGTAAGCTAAAAAAGAGAGGCTGGAGATAACGCTGCTATAACGCCAAGGTAATAGTGCGGCACTAATGGCAATAGGCACTAAATAGAATGAAACAAAAGGATTGCTCGCGCCACCACTATAATAGAGCAGCATTGTTAGCCCGATGAGATCAGCGAGTAGTTGCGCGAAGTATTCTTGAT
>CALBVI010000097.1 GCA_937969395.1 uncultured Spongiibacteraceae bacterium
AATCAAGTGATTCCAGGTTGGACAGAGGGTTTGCAATTAATGGTTGTTGGCGAGAAAACCCGTTTATTTATTCCCAGTGAGTTAGCGTATGGGAATCGCGCGGCGGGCAGTATTGGTCCAGGTTCAACGTTGATTTTTGATGTTGAGTTGCTAGGTATTAATGAATAACTAGCGGTTAAGTTATCGGTTGAAAGTGAGTAATAGGTTTTTATTAGTATACGGAGTGGTTAGTGTCTCAATCTGAGCAGAATTCAAATACCAAGTCATTACCGCGGCAATATGGTGATGGTGACGCCTCTTATCAAGCTGCTGGCGGTGAGGTCGGGATTAAACAGCTGGTCGATGACTTTTATGATGTGATGGGGGAGCTACCTCAGGCAAGTAGAATACGCGCCATGCACCCAGATGATTTAGAGGTTACCAGAGATAAGTTGACGCGTTTTTTGTGCGGCTGGTTAGGTGGTCCAAAATTGTTTCGCGAAAAGTATGGGCCTATTCAAATCCCTCGCGCCCATAGCCAGTTAGATATTGGGGTTGATGAGCGCGATGCATGGCTGAAGTGTATGGAGTTAGCTTTAGAAAAGCAGGCAGCATATGATGCCTCATTTAAGCGCTATATGCTGAAGGAGCTTTTTCGGCCAGCAGATCGCAGTCGTACCCGAGAAGAATAAAAATGACAGAACAATCCACCGAATCAACATCAAATGAAACAATGAAAGAAACGGTTTACCGTGTCATTTTTGGCACTGATACGCCTGCCGGTCGTCGTTTTGATGTGTTCTTGATTATAGCCATTGTTATTAGTGTAATAGCGGTGAGTCTCGATTCTGTTGAACGTTTTAATCAGCGCTATGATTTTCATTTGTTCGTCGTTGAGTGGTTTTTTACGCTGTTATTTACGGCTGAATATGTTGTTAGGTTGTGGTGTTCGCCCAAGCCTAAAGTTTATGCGCGCAGCTTTTATGGTGTGGTTGATCTGCTGTCAATTTTACCGGGCTATCTGTCATTATTTTTCCCGGCCGCCAGCTTATTATTGGTTATTCGCTTATTAAGAGTGTTGCGTATTTTCCGGGTATTGAAGCTTTTTCAATACATGTCGGAGACCAACGTACTGATGCGTTCTTTGGCGATGGCGCGAAGAAAAATATTAATTTTTATGTTTTCTGTGTCGGTATTAGTCGTTATTTTCGGTTCTCTTATGTATATCATTGAGGGGCCGGCTTATGGTTTTACCAGCATTCCCAAAAGCGTCTACTGGGCAGTTGTAACTATTACTACGGTTGGCTATGGCGATATTACGCCGCATACCGTCTTCGGGCAGATTATTGCCAGCTTTGCGATGTTGATTGGCTATGCCATTCTTGCGGTGCCAACAGGTATTATTAGTGCTGAATTAATAGCTGAAATACAAAAAGAAAAGTCGAATAAATTTTGTGCGACCTGTAACCGCTCAGGCCATGACAATAATGCCAAGCACTGCAAATTTTGTGGGGTTGAGTTGTAGCGCAGTGTTTGTTCTTTCAATGGCGCTTATACCCTAATTACTGTATGCTGCGCAGCCACACAGAACCGTGCTTTATCGTGTTTATTGATTACCTATTTAATATCCGCTTCTATTGATTGTTCTCACCTTTTTTTGTTAATTATTATTTATTGAGATTGTTATGAGCTTTGCCTCTTTGGGCCTGTCTGAGCCTATTCTAAAAGCTGTTGCTGAACAGGGTTACGATACACCGTCGCCAATTCAAGCTAAGGCTATTCCTATTGTTATCGAGGGGCGTGATGTTATGGCCGCCGCTCAAACCGGTACCGGTAAAACAGCTGGTTTTACGTTGCCTCTTTTGGAGCGTTTATCGTCAGGTCGGCCCGCTAATTCTAATCAAATACGCGCGCTGGTATTAACACCAACCCGTGAGTTAGCTGCGCAAGTTGCAGACAGTGTTGCGACCTATGGCAAGTATTTAAACCTGAAATCAACGGTTGTGTTTGGTGGTGTGAAAATTAACCCACAGATGATGAAGCTGCGACAGGGCACTGATATTTTAGTCGCGACTCCAGGGCGACTACTGGATTTGTATAATCAAAATGCAGTTAAGTTTGATCAAGTAGAAGTACTGGTGCTAGATGAAGCAGATCGTATGCTTGATATGGGTTTTATCCATGACATCAGAAAGATTTTGGCAAAACTGCCGAAGAATCGCCAAAATTTAATGTTTTCAGCAACCTTCTCAAATGATATTCGCAGCTTAGCGAAAGGGATTGTTAATAACCCT
Organism: uncultured Spongiibacteraceae bacterium; assembly: GCA_937969395.1. Lineage (GTDB taxonomy): Bacteria > Pseudomonadota > Gammaproteobacteria > Pseudomonadales > Dasaniaceae > Oceanicoccus. The sequence goes on from CALBVI010000097.1 coordinate 2,274, forward strand.
GCTGAGGTTTCGGTGAGTCCGCCTAATAGTACCGTTGAGACGGTAGAGCAATTAATTTATCCCGTTGATAAAGCACGCAAAGGTAAGTTGCTTGCGCATTTAATTAAAGATAAGAAGTGGCACCAAGTACTTGTTTTTAGTCGCACTAAGCATGGGGCTAACCGCCTAGCTAAAGACTTAGATGCTAAAGGTATTAAAGCTGCGGCGATTCATGGCAATAAAAGCCAGGGCGCGCGCACCCGTGCTTTAGCCGAATTCAAGCAAGGCGAAGTGCAGGTGTTGGTCGCAACAGATATAGCTGCTCGTGGTTTGGATATCGACTTGTTGCCCTTTGTAGTTAATTTTGATTTGCCTAATGTCTCTGAAGATTATGTTCATCGCATTGGTCGTACTGGCCGCGCTGGCGCGTCTGGTTTGGCGGTGTCATTGGTTTGTGCTGACGAAACAAAGTTACTCTTCGATATTGAGCGTTTAATTCAGCAAGTGTTGCCAAGGGAAATTATTGCGGGTTTTGAGCCTGTACATGAACTACCGGCATCGCGGTTAGATAAAAGACCTTTTAAAGCAAAAAAACCGAAAAAGCCTAGAGTTGAACATAAGGATGGTCAGCGCTCTGGTGGTAATGCTCAGGGTAATAAAGCTGACGGTAAGAGTAAAACTATGAATAACGGTCGCAATAGGCGTGGCCCAGCCAAAGCTAATCCGGCTGGCAATAGGTCACGTCGTGGGCCCGCAAAATAAACATAGTTTCAGTTGTTAGTAAATTTTAGAGCGCGATCATGTAGTGAAAAAATTGTCCGTATGGTTATGAATTAATGGTTTGTAACCCTACGATTGCATAGTGGCTGCCCGTTGCATGTGTTGAGTCAATAACATCTATCTGGCTTGATGACATAATATGCATGGTGGTGCGGTTGCGAGTAATACCATCAATGCGCTTTGCTATGGCTTCATGTCCAGTATGTTTTCCTTTAGAGCTTATAACGACACTACCGTTGCTGGTAAACAGTTGGGCGTGCGCTGTGCTGTCAAAACTGTCGCGGGTCATTCCGTAATACCCTACTAGTTTTTTATTTCAGCTCTTATTTGTAACTTGTTGTTTGTATTCTGAGCGTAGCTTGTGTTGGTGAAGAGCAATAAGCTTATTGCGTTTTTTAGGGTTTATACATTGGCGCTTATATTGCGGCCTAGGTAAAAAGCTACGGTAGTTAACGGGATGGGAATAATTAGTAGCATTTTATGTGAGTTGTTTATAACGAAAGCAATGACTTGTGTGATCGTTCACCATGCCTATCGCTTGCATATAGGCGTACATAATCGTTGAGCCAACAAATTTGAAGCCGCGTTTTTTCAAGTCTTTGCTGAGTGTGTCTGATATATCAGTTGTGGCGGGTACATCAGCTAAAGTTTTAAATGTATTAATGACTGGTTTGTTATTAACAAATGCCCATAGGTAGTTTGAGAAACTACCATATTCTTGCTGTATTTTAATAAAGGCAATAGCGTTTGTTCTGGTGGAAAAAACTTTTAATCGATTGCGAACGATATTAGGGTTGAGTAATAGTTTTTCTAATTTTTTATCGCTAAATTTGGCCACTTTATTAACATCAAAATGTTCAAATGCTTGTTGATATCCCTCTCGCTTTTTTAAAATAGTTATCCAAGATAAGCCTGCTTGCGCGCCTTCTAGGATCAAAAATTCAAATAATTTCTTATCATCGTGGCAAGGCACGCCCCATTCATCGTCGTGGTATTGCAGATAAATTTCTTCACTTTCACACCAGCTACATCGAGGAAGGGAATTCATAGTCTATCCATCTTAATTTGCCTAGGGCTATAGTTAGCCATGAGATATATCAGATGCCAGTTTTACTATATGGCTTTCTCTGACTAACTGCGAAGGTGTCATGCCAAGCATTTGGCGGCAGGCCCTAGTGTAATGGGCCGCATCAGAAAAACCGGCATCAAGAGCGGCTTTAGCAATAGTGGTACCGGTAAACATTTTAAAGCAGGTTTGGCACATTTTGTACCACAGCATATAGCGCTTTATGGGTAGGCCGATTTCATTAGAAAACAAGTGAGATAATCTACTGCATGAGAGGTTAATTTTTTTAGCTAGTTCATTGAGCGTGATGTCATGGCCGTTGGCTTGATGAATAAGTGCTATAACCTGCTCAATTCTAGGGTCTTTTTTTACCGGGTCGGGTGTAGATCCTGCTAGCCTATCAGTTATGTTGTCAGCTGCATTACAGGCCTCCTCTATAGTTAGCAGCCCTTTATTAAACCCTTGTAGTTGTTGTCGGCAGTATTCAATATCTTCCGGTATGGGTGTTACCACATTTTCTTTACTCAAATAACGCGTCATGATTTTTTGCGTTTGATCAGCTTCTGGCTGTATGAGTAACAGTGCGCGCCAAGTGTTTTCAGCGGTCACTTGATGCATGTAGTTAGGTTTAATTATTGAGCATTCTGTAGACGTTTCGCCATCCGGATATTTAATTAAAAAAGGACGGTGTTCAAGGTTTAAGGTGACTTGTAACGCGTGATGGTTGTGGTCCTCATTTTCTAAAACATTGCTAATCATCAGTATTCTACCTTTGGTAAGGTAGACAAAAGATTCCGCGTTTGGGAGCATGAGATTCGATCCAATTAAATGACACAGTACGTCTTTACTGCAATTTTATTATCAAAGGACTTACTTAATGCCAAGCCTTTATTTGCCTGTATATTGTCACAGCAGTATCTAAATAATCAATGTTAATTATATGATTTTTGCGAGGAGGCTATGTGTACTTATGTTTATTATTGTAAGTGCCTATGCCTGCAGTTAAATATCGCTCATTTAAGCATTATCGTTAACTATTGTTGGTAATAGTTAACGATAATTTAACCATGATAATGATTTTAAAAGCGATTTTTATTTGTTGGGCTGATTATGTATTTATTGTGGTTGTAAATGTGTTTAATCGCGACAGGTTTTTTCACAAAATGAGCTGTTGTTTTATTTAAGTCTAGGAGCAAAAGCAGATTTAAATGTCAGTTGATTAAATTAAAACCTTCACTATTGTGAGGGTTTTAGGCCGTTGATTTTTGTTCCTGCGTGTACCAAGCATTAAACCCGGCTTGCTTAAGTAGATAGGTAGCCAGCTCAGAACGACTATCATTAGCAGGTGAAATTATGTAATTCATCGACTGGTTTAATGACGTCATTTTTTTACGAAGTGAGCTAATAGGCATATTGCTGCTTTCCGGTTCATGGCCTTGTTTGTACTCAATTGGTAGTCGTACATCAATAATTTGAAAGGCTTCTTTTGGTGCCTGTGTTTGAATAGCTAGGGGAGTGACTAGGTGTTGTTTGATAAGTTGGTTGAACAGTGTTCGATCAAGTCTGCCGAGCACGCCTTCGCTTTTCATTACAACTGATGCATTGCGAATGGTATTGGCGATAAGTGCTTCGTCACCAAAATAGTTACCGGGATAAAGATCAAATGCCTTGCCTTGGAAGGGGCCGTTAGAGGCCGTTTTAACCACGGCATGGCCTTGTTTAATGATATAAAAATAGTCACCTTCACTGTGATCTTCAATAATGGTTTGCCCTTTTTGAACGGCAATGTCTTCCAACTGCGAAAGTAATTGATGAATATTGCTATTAGGTAGGCTTGAGGCCAGCGGCGAGCTAATAAAGGTATGATCCCAATCGCCGTGAAAATTATCATCGATCAGAGTATCACTTTGTAACGAGAGTTCACCTTCATCGAGATGAAAAATCGTGTAATCGTGGCTCCAGCCTTGCAGTTGGTCTAGCTGTGCTACATCTGCAGTAAGGATCTTACACTCTGTTATCGCTTTAACTGTGCTTCTGTTTTGCAGCTGTTCTTCTAGCGGTTTTTGGCTGCGTCTATCTTCTGGGTTAAGAGTATAGCGATTTTCAAAAGAGCATCGTATTTCAATAGAGCCTTCGACTAAAAAGTGAAGCAGCTTCGAGTGCTTCGAGTGTTTGGTAATCAGCGCTTTGGGGCTATAGCTCGTTAGCTTAAGCGCAGGTGTGAGTTTTTCATGGTATTTAGGTGCAATATCTTTTAAAGGTGAAAATTGGTAGATATAACGTTTGAGGTTTGAATCAATAACATTAGACATAATATGATTCTCAAGGTTTTTTTATGGTAAAAATACAACAGCTAATGAGAGCTAGTCTACAGGGTGTTATATTGTGCCGTATGTGCACCGGCCGCAAAACTGATGCAGACTGAATCACACTTTTGATCAGGGCGGAGTAATTAAGAGAATTATTTTTGTTATAGGAATGTTGGTTTTATGTCAGAGAATCAAGAGCTCATTAATAAGCTTAATCAAGAAACGTCCAAAATTTCATGGTTAGAATTACAGAAGTTTTATGCCAGTGGCGCCGTTGTTGCTGTATCTGACGAGGCTGATTTGATTAAAACGGCGGCTGAGTTTAGTTGTGATAATAAGGAGGCAGTTGCCGCTTGGTTAAGTGATGGTACGGTTTACAAGGTTGAGGACGATTTAGCGAAAGAGTGGCTACAGTGCGAGCAGGTTGTTTGGGCGGTTGTGGTTGCACCATGGATATTGGTACAAAAAGTTAAGGTCCAATAATTGGCTTGGTCAGTTCGATTATTTGGGATTGTTTATGAGGCACTGTTGGTAGGCCTTAACCGCATTGCTTAACCCCATACTAATTGCATCGACGGTCATTGCATGACCAATGGAAACTTCTAATAATTGCGGGATCGTTGCAAATCTTCGAAGGTTGCGAAGATTCAGGTCATGGCCAGCATTGAGTCCTAAGTTTAATTCGGCGGCTTTTTCTCCGGCTTGGTAGAACTGTTGAAATACGGTATCGAGTTTTTCGGGGTTGGTTGATGCCTGTAAGTAGGCATCTGCATAAGGCCCTGTATAGAGTTCGATACGATCTGCGCCTATGGCTTTTGCCAGTTCTAGCTGTTCAATATCAGGGTCCATAAATAAGCTAACACGAATACCTAGCGCCTGAAGCTGTTCGATAATAGGTGCTAATTGTTCCCCTGATGTTTTCAGATCAAAGCCGTGATCTGATGTCAGCTGTTCATTGTTGTCTGGGACCAAGGTGCACTGAGCAGGTTTAATCGTCTTAACAAGATCAATAAAACCTGGGTAATCACTGACGCCTTGGCGATCACTTTTCATCGCGGGTGCAAATGGGTTGCCCTCGATATTAAATTCCACGCTCAGCATTTTTGCCAAGTCAAAGCAGTCATTGACACGAATATGTCTTTGGTCGGGGCGGGGGTGAACGGTGATGCCGTCAGCACCTGCGTCTATACAAATCTGAGCGTGTTCAGTGACGCTAGGATAGCTAGTGTCACGTGAGTTGCGAATTAAAGCGATTTTGTTCAGATTAACGCTGAGGTAAGTTTTATTGACGGTCACAATCTCTCTCTATTGGTTCGTTTGGCGCTCAATGCTGCCGATGGCGTGGCGGGTCTCTATGCTACTGTTTGATCGTGACAGCGGTAATGGTGATCGGATCAATAGGGACATCTTCAAAGCCATTGGCATTATGTGTTGCTGTTTTCTCGATGGCTTGTACGACATATTGTCCTTCAAGCACTTTGCCAAAAACGGTGTAGCCTAGTTTCCCACCTTGCGGATCGAGGCTGGCATTGTTTTTTGTGTTGATATAAAACTGGGCAGCGGCACTGTTAGGGTCGTCTGTTCTTGCCATGGCTAATGTCCAGCGATCATTGTGTAAGCCATTTTTCGATTCGTTTTGAATGACATCTCGTGTTGGTTTTTCTGTAAAGTCTTTAAGCATACCGCCACCTTGAATCATAAAGCGCTTGATCACACGGTGAAAAATGGTGCCTTCATAAAAACCAGCGTTGGCATATTCAATAAAGTTCGCGACGGTAATAGGCGCTTTGTCTGGATATAGTTCAGCGGTTATATCGCCTTTACTGGTGCTAATAACAACGCTGATGTTTTCTGCAAAACTGTTTGCTGATAGGTAAAAACTGAGTAATAAACTGGTTACCAGCTTGAAAGAAAAAAAGTGACTAGCTTGCATGTCTGAAACTCTCTAACTAATTAGTTGTTAATGGGTTTGATGAAAAATTATCAGCAAAAATCATGACCATTCAGTACGTTTTTTAGGCCATAAACGAGGCACGATGAGGGTAATAAATACACCAATTAATACTGCTAGGGCACCATTTAAAAAAGAGTCATTAGACATCTCATCTTGCAGGCGT
>CALBVI010000098.1 GCA_937969395.1 uncultured Spongiibacteraceae bacterium
CTCTTTATATTCGTACAATGCGTGATTTTGTTCGGCCTGAACTGGAAAAAATCAGAATCGACTCTCGTGAAAATTACGAAAATCTTAAGCAGTTTTCAGAAGATTATATTCCTGAAGTGAGTGATCGAATCGTGTGTTATACCGGCGATCGCCCATTATTTGATCTTTATGGTGTTGAAGATGAGATACAAAAAGCCCTAGGCAGAAAAGTTGCGTTGAAGTCTGGTGGCTACTTAATTATTGATCAGACTGAAGCCATGACAACCATTGATATTAATACCGGTGCTTTTGTTGGTCATAGAAATTTAGAAGAAACTATTTTCAAAACTAACTTGGAAGCGGCGGCGGCGTTAGCTCGACAGCTGCGAGTACGTAATCTCGGCGGGATTATCATTATTGATTTCATTGATATGAAGGATCCTGAACATCGAAGACAAGTCCATCGTGCCCTAGAAAATGCGATGGAATATGATCATGCAAAAACAGCGATAACAGGTGTTTCTGAACTTGGTTTGATTGAAATGACGCGCAAGCGAACACGTGAAAGCCTTGAACATATCATGTGTGAAGATTGCCCTGTTTGTCAGGCTAGGGGTTCATTGAAGTCAGCTGAAACTATTTGCTATGAAATTTTTCGGGAAATTTTACGCGAAGCACGGGCATACGAGAACGATAAGTTATTGGTGTTAGCTTCGCAGCCAGTCGTTGACCGTTTGTTAGATGAGGAATCTTCAAGTGTTGCTGACTTGGAGGAGTTTATCGGTAAAAGCATAGAGTTTCAGGTTGAGATTATGTACAACCAAGAACAGTTTGATGTGATTTTATTATAGAAAGCCATTGCGAGATTAAGCAGTTTATACATTATATTGATGTAATTTGTATTAATAGGAAAAGAGCTTCTTCGTGTTAAAGAAAACAGCTATTTGGTTAAATCGATTTTTATGGACAGTATTATTGTCTGTATTAATATTGATTGCTGTTTATGTCAGTATCGGCCGTAATGCTGTTGTTCATATTAATTACTTTCAAGAAGATATAGCGGCGAAGTTTTCTGAATTTACCGGCTTGCCCATCAGTATTGAAAGCTTGTCAGGGCAGTGGTCGCAGCTCTCACCTATTTTATCCATGCAACAGTTAACGCTTTATAGTCCCGTTGATAATGCGCAAGTGTTAAACATCGAAAATGTTAGTTTTCAGATTGATCCTTTAGAAAGCCTGTTGAATTTAAATTTGCAAGTTAGGCGTTTGCGTATTGAGGGTGTTAGCGGTTCGGTTGAAGAAGTCGCCCTTGGTGAGTGGCAAATAAAAGGCTACCAAAGTAAAAATACATCCGCGACCGAAAGTGATTTTGATACTGTTATTGATCTTCTTCTTTCGGTAGACGCGGTTGAATTAGCATCGACTGATGTGAGCTTGTTTTTTTTCGAGAATGAAGCCCCTGCTCAGTTGAGAGTCGATGAATTGTCATTGCTGCGTTCGGATGATTTTCGGCGGGTAAAAATTCAGGCGAATTTGGATAGCGAGGAAGAAAAACCTTTGGTGGCTATTGTCGAATCGTCTGGCGATCCCCGTGATGTTGAAAATTTTACCGCTAGAGCTTATTTAAAATTAGATGAAGTTGATTTTAAACATCAGTTACCAGCATTTAAGTTTCTCGGCATTGATTTACAGGATGCCAGTATTGATAGTGAAATTTGGGTCGACTGGCATACAAACCGCAATATCTCTATTCAGGGTAATGTGCAGACGCCGTTAGTTGATGTCGAAGCGATCAGCGGTAAGCAATTCTCTCCGGTAAAAAACGTTAAATTTGAATTCCGTTCCGAGAAAGATGACCAAAATAATTGGCAGTTCTGGGTGCCGGAATTTTCTGCACAGTGGGATGATCAGGATGTTAACGTTGAGCAGATATTGGTTTTATTCTCAGGTCGCGCATTGACAGTGTCTTTACCGAGTTTGATTGTAGAGCAAAGATTAGAGCAGCTAATCCACTTAAATGTGCTCAATGATTCGGCAGTTAATTTATTAACGTCATTGGATTTGCAGGGCCGCTTTAGTAATTTCCATTTGAATTTTAATCAACCTTTAGCTGATGGCTCTTCAGAGAAACCTCCTTTGTTTATTCAGCTCAAAGCGAATATGCATCAATTATCAATAGCGCCTTGGAAGGGTGCTCCCGGCGCTGAAAATGTTAGTGGTTATGTCGAGGCTTCCGCCCGTTCAGGGATGGTCGAGCTGGATAGCGAAAATTTCAGTTTAATTTTTCCTGAAATCTATGAAGATGCTTTAGATTTTAAGACTGCCAAAGGACAGCTGAAATGGAATGTTGGCGATGAGCGTGTGACCGTTGATTCGGGCTTGTTAACTCTCAATGGAGATCACGGCCCTGCCTATGGTTTGCTAGGTCTTGATTTACCTGTTAATAAAGTATCCGAGCAGCCGCCGCTAATGAATTTAATGGTGGGGCTGCGCAATACCGACGCTATTTATAGAGATAAATTTATTCCCAAAATTTTAAATGCAGGTTTGCGTGATTGGCTGTCGAGCAGTTTAACGGCGGCTTATGTTAAAGAGGGTGGGTTTATTTATCGTGGCTCGTTGTTAAAAACGGGTGGAAAAGACCGTACAACACAATTGTTTTTTGATGTCGAAGGTGGTG
>CALBVI010000099.1 GCA_937969395.1 uncultured Spongiibacteraceae bacterium
TCAATTGCCAACAGCAAAGCAACTGCAATGACATTATGTTAGGTAGAGGTATACTCGCCTGCCCAGATCTGGCGCTGCAAATACGACATAACACTGAAAACATCGCCGCAACACACTCATCAGCAATCAACGCTCAAACTAACGCCATGACATGGCCGATGATAATTAACCTACTCCTGCAATTTTGTGATATTACCGAGCAGCAATATGAGCGAAAATATGTGGGTAACCGCGTAAAACAATGGCTGGGATATTTAAGAAGAAACTATGCGGGCGCAGCACTACTTTTTGAATCTATCAAGCGGTTAAAATGGCCAGAAGAAATTGCTCAACAGCTTCAACTGCACGCCAATCAAGAGAAATTAAATCAATAAGAGAAACATATAAAAAGTACTACTGGAGCACGCCCGAAGAAAAAACAGTTAGATAACAATCAGTTATAAAAATCCTAGAGAAAACCTTATTCAAGACAAGCAACCAAAGCTAAAACAACTTAGAATAGCAGGGAACTGCAAGCATAAAAATTGTCATATTTCGCACTTACTATAACGCATATATAAGCCACTAAAGCTCCATCAAAAGCATAAGACATGGATTTTAACCGAACCAACAGCATTCCTCTGATTTTTAAGCTAACGGCGTCAATCTCGCTATTAGTCATCTGTGCTATCTCTCTCATCAGCCTTACCACGATGAACAAACAACGCACACTACAGACCCAGCAAATTAAAGACTTCGGCGATGCCATGGCATTACAGTTGGCGGCCAGCGCAACAGAGGCATTCTTTATTGATGACAATCTATCACTAGAGCTGCAACTCAATAACTTCCTCAATTTACCGAGAGTCGAAGGCGTCGCCATAATAGGTACAGAGCAAAACGTCTTAATCAGTAAAGGCGACATTGGTTTAGAGAGTATATTGCACGAGCTTACAGAGCAGTCCTCCGCGGACCACTTTCCCGCCAGTCATAACAACGCCAATAACATGCTGATAGTCGTAGCCCCGGTTATTTTTCGCGATGTCATCGGCGGCTACGTCACCATTAAAATAAAAGCGGAAACTATCACTAGCGCATATACCGACACCTTATCTCTGTTACTGATTGTTGGTGTCGCACTTGCCATCATTGCTGCCATCGCGGCCTATTACATTAGCCGACATATATCACTCCCCATTACCAAGCTATTAGCTGTTACTGACCAACTAGAATCAGGCAAACACAAGATAGACAAAAAAGATCGTCGCTATGATGAAATCGGCCGCTTAACAGAAGCAATCAACTCAATGAGCCATGGCTTGTATCGCAAAAATCAGGTTGAGGCACTATTAGATCAATTCCTCGCCAAAGATATTGCCCATGAAGTGCTACACCAACTCGACACCGTAAAGGTTGGCGGCGAAAGAGTTAATGCCACCGTTTTATTTGCGGACATTGTTTGCTTTACCAGCATGTCAGAAAAAATGTCGCCGGAGGAAGTCGCTGAATTTCTCAACGAGTGGTTTAACTACTTCACCATCTGCGCCAGCTCTTACTTTGGTACCGTCGACAAGTTTATCGGCGATTGCGTGATGGTTATGTTTGGCGCTCCGAAGAAAAAAGCTCACCACCCATTTTATGCCATTGCCTGTGCAACACTTATGCAGCGCCTAACTCGTAGCGTCAACGCCAAGCGCAAAGAGAACGGCAAGGCGGCAGTAGAGCTACGTATAGGGATAAACACAGGACCAATGCTAGCGGGTGTACTCGGGACCGAACAAAGAAAAGAATACACCGTTGTCGGCGACAGTGTTAATCTTGCATCGCGGCTATGCGCAGAAGCAACCGCAGGGCAAACGATCATTTCTGATGGCTGCTATCAAGGGCTAACGGAGAAAGAAAAAGTCATCGTAGACCCCTATAAAAAAATCAGAGTGCGGGGCAAAGAAATCCCTATCGAAACATATCTTGTCGATACCGCACGCAAAGAACATCACCTTGCAATGGATAGTCTGATAGAAGACATTCTCAACAAAAACTATTAACCCTATGTTATTTAAGCGCATCTTATCCACTATTCTTCTTTCGCTACTACTTACTAGCTGCGGTCAGTTAACCACTATTTTTCAGGGTAGCGAAACACGTCTAGAACAACTGCTGACTGAAGATGAATATCATCGAGCACTACAACTTCTTGAAAAAATAAAGACTGACCACCCTCTCTATGAAAAGCGTGATGACTTAAAAAATGAAATCGCTCAAAAGTCTATTCAATATGAAAGCAATCGGGTTGCTACTATCAAGGACCTTGAAAAAAAACTGCAATGGCAAGATGCGCTAGCTGCAGCCAATCAAGCCAATAAAAAACTGCCCACTAGCAAGCCGATCATAGAAACCCGAGAAACGCTGCTAAAAAACCGCGACCAATACATTAATAACCAACAACTAAAACTAGCTATTGAACAAGCAAAGCACTTACCTATTCAAGCAGATATATTAACTGCCATTAAACAAACAACCGTTAAAGACCGCAACAGAGACAACTATCTTGAACAGACACAGGAACAGCTACAAAGCGCTCATAGCAAGTTAACTCAAGCCGCCACGACAGCTATAGACCAGCAACAGTGGGAAGCCGCCCATCAGTATTTATTGCTCGCTAAAAACATTCGCTCAGATAAAGCAATGGAACAACTCATTAGTACCACTCAAGAAAAAATAACATTAAAAAAACAAAAGAAAAATGAAAGCGTTCAAAATCAACAACAACAAAATCTTGATGAAAAACTAAATTCATTAAACAAGGCAATCAATCAAAATCAATTAGTACAAGCGCTTGTTTTATCCTCTGAACTAGAACCATGGAAAAAGCAGCCTGAAGTCACCGCACTCTTAGAAAAATTAACCACAATTGTTGCCGAAAGAGTCAAACAACTTTCCATCGATGGGCAAGAACTCTATAGCCAAGGTCATTTAGATAACGCCATTAGGCAATGGCAACAAGCCATCGCCCTAGACCCAAACAATTCTGAAATTGAAGATAAATTACATCGCGCCGAGGCTTTTAAGGCCAACTATGAAAAACTGCGTCAGCCTGATCAATAAATAACATACGAGTCATAAAGAAACATCAGCAAGATACTTACATCCTTAAGACTCCAATAAAAATACGACAAAAATTGATTCATCTACTCTCTGCTTTCTAATTTTCAAAGTAGCCTGCGCGCCTACATTAGGTTGAGAGATCTCAGCCATCATGGCGTAATGCTGCGACCGGTAATACGTACCGTCATCAATTGCCGATTCTGATATTTTGTAAACACCACCTACTTTGGCACCAAACTGCATAGCGATCACTTCAGCCTTTTTCTTCGCATCATCAATGGCTATTTTCATTGCTTCGCGAGATATCGTATTACGGTCATTGAACCTCAACCGCACATTATCCAAACCTGTAACACCTGCATCAATAACAGCTTGAACCATCAGTGAATACTTTGATAAATCTTTCAGTACAAGCGTCACCGATCGACTAACGCTTTCCCCAAGATACTCTCGTTCACCATTCATCCACTTATAATCAGCCTGAGCATGAATTTTTGACGCACCTATATCATCAGCAGCGATACCTATTGCAAGTGCAGCATCTAATATTTTCTGTGTAATGTTATCTACATATTCTTTTGACGATTTCAAACTCTCAGATGTTTTATTAATCGATAAATTTATCTCTGCATAATCAGGCATTCGCTCAACATAGCCGCTACCCGAAATAATAATATGCTCTTTTTCATTAAGACCTTGAGCTAGTAACTGGTTGTTTAATAACACAATCACAAGAATAGCCATTAATCTTTTCATACTTTTCTCCTACTCAACATTAGCGAGTGTAATTTGATAGATACCTGCCTGACGCGCAGCATCAGATATTTGAACGACCGAATAAGTCTTGGCAGAATTATTCGCATTAATGATCAAGGTTGCTTGCGGGTGAGCAGCTCTATGTCTTTCAAAATAAGCCCTTAATGAACGATGATCAATACGCCTATCTTTTAAAAATATTTGATTATCAGCCTGCAAACTAATCACAATATTTTGCTGTTCACTACTTGGCGGTAACACACTTGGTGACGGTCGCTCTAATTCAATAGTCGCCTCACGAATAAATGAAGCTGTCACGATGAAAAAAATTAGCATGATAAACACCACATCTAGCATCGGTGTTAAATCAATATCAGACGTTTCTTCCACTTTTGCTTTATGTATTAATATACTCATAGCTATCTCCCGTCTAATTTTCTAACTCATACGTTATACGTGTAGTTTGATTTTTTT
>CALBVI010000100.1 GCA_937969395.1 uncultured Spongiibacteraceae bacterium
ATTCACGACGCCGACGCACTTGTCCGCCTTCAGCCACCAAGCGGGAATCAATAACTTTGGTGTCTTCATGAGAGCAAAAAGGACAGTGCATAACGAAGGTCTTATTAGCAGGTTAATAGTGTGGGCAGTCTAACATAGAAAAAGAGCCTGAAAACTGGAACATATCGCTATGTAAACTCCAGCATTCAGGCTCTTTTTGGTCTTACTTATAGACAGGGAAACGAGCGCAAATCTCTAGCACTTTTGCTTTCACCGCAGGAATAACCGTTTCGCTGGTGCCATTTTCTAAACTATCAAGCACATCACACATCCAACCGGCTAACTGACGCGACTCTTCCTCTTTGAAACCACGAGTCGTAATCGCTGGTGTACCTACGCGCAATCCAGAAGTGACAAAGGGAGAGCGAGGGTCATTAGGTACAGCGTTTTTATTAACAGTAATAAAAGCTTCACCCAAGGCAGCATCAGCATCTTTACCGGTATATTCTTTACCGATAAGATCAACCAACATGAGGTGATTTTGAGTACCACCAGAAACGATTTTAATACCGCGAGCAATAAAGGCCTCTGCCATCACTTTCGCGTTATCAATAACCTGCTGCTGATAAACTTTAAAGTCTTCGCTTGCCGCCTCTTTAAAGCTAACCGCTTTTGCAGCAATAACATGCATTAACGGACCGCCCTGACCACCAGGAAAGACCGCTGAATTAAACTTCTTTTGCAACGCCTCATTGGCTTTCGCCAAAATAATACCACCACGAGGACCACGTAATGTTTTGTGGGTAGTAGACGTTACAACATCAGCAAACGGTACTGGGTTAGGGTATAAACCTGCAGCAACCAAACCGGCAACGTGTGCCATATCAACCATTAAGTAAGCACCAACTTTATCGGCAATCTCACGAAACTTGGCCCAGTCAACAATACCCGAATAAGCAGAAAAACCAGCAACAATCATTTTAGGTTTGTGTTCAAGCGCTAAAGCTTCAACTTGCTCATAATCGATCAAGCCTGTTTCAGCATTTAAACCGTACTGAATCGCGTTATAGATTTTGCCAGAAAAACTAGGCTTAGCACCGTGCGTTAAGTGACCGCCAGCATCAAGACTCATACCCAAAACAGTATCACCTGCTTCTAGTAAAGCAAGATAAACAGCGCTATTTGCCTGTGAGCCCGAGTGCGGCTGTACATTGGCATAATCAGCACCAAACAACGCCTTGGCACGCTCTATTGCTAATGTTTCAGCCTGATCAACATACTCACAACCACCGTAATAACGCTTACCAGGATAGCCTTCAGCGTACTTATTAGTCATCGAAGTGCCCTGAGCTTCCATCACTCTTGGGCTGGTGTAATTTTCTGAAGCAATCAGCTCAATATGCTCTTCCTGACGTTGGTTTTCAGCATTGATGGTAGCTAGGATTTCATCATCATATCCAGCGATTTGCATATCTTTAGTAAACATTGAGGGACCTCTATAAAACGCCGTGAGATAAGGGCAACTGAGAAAGGCGCGCATTGTACATTATTGATTCAATTTAGGCAGCTTAAATATTGTGTCAACTTAGAAAATAACGACCAAGAATCAAGCCAGCCAAATATCGTATAGCCTAGCGAGATTTATCAGAAAGAGAGCGCCACGCAGACACTTTTCGAGCCACATTTAACAAGAGCAAATAAGCTGAAACACAACGGTTGAAACTATAAAAACCTGACACCAAGCGATGCCGCCCAGGCCACAAATCATCCATAAACGATCCAGGCTCACCGCCGCTATCGATAAAACTTAAATGACCAAGGTGTTCAGGAGCTGTAGCGACCAACTCACACTCATTTAGTAAGCCAATACTTTGTTTAGCAAAAGACTCATTCCAACCCAATTTGAAGGCAAATCCCGCTCCACAAGAAATAAAATTAAAGGTAGAAGCGATCACTTCATCATCAAGTAAGATTTCAGTAACGAATGCCGAGTCATCTAAACAAAACTCTCGACTCATATCCAAAAAAAACGCCTCCCCCTGTGAAGAAGACGCCAAAGATTTAGCAGATTCCTTCTTCCAGCCGGTATTTTCTAAAGCCAGAAAGTCACTAATCATGGTATCTGTAATATCTTTACCAGCAGTATATCGCCACTGATAATCGCCCATATTATTTAGCTGACGACTTTTCCTCTTAATATTTTTATAACGCTGCTTACTCAACACCTGTTTTAAGGCATCCTCCCCCGCTTGCTTTGGATGTAATACAGAACGAATCCACTCATTTTCTTCATGCCAGCGTATGCCCCGCCCCCGAAACAACAGGCAGGACTTTTTCTCTGGATCATAATAATGAGTATTATGACCAATCAAAACTGCTCCCCATTGTTTACGACTTTTTATTTCGGACAACAATCTAGCGGTCACATCATCAACACAACATTTATCACAAAAAATACCTGTAAGAAATGAATGTGTTGATGCATAAGTTCGCAAATGCTTAAAAGGAAATTTTTTTGACCATGACTTTTGCTCAAAAACACCTACAGCTAAAGTCACCACCTCTTCAGCAATTTTCTTATTAAGGATTACAATGAGCAATTTTTTTTCAGGAGAGAGGTGCTTAATCGCAGGCAAAACAAACCGAGGAGATAAATAAGCATTTGGCTCAAGAGCTCGCATTTCAAGATCACGCCATCGCCGAATGGCAACAGGCGTCAAATCATCAATTGACTCATAAAAATGTACACCAAAATCACTCATACAAAAAAACCACTTATCCGATTAACGCTAAATATTCCTGTAGAAGATTAAGGTAACAAATTAACACCTAGCCCCTCCCTTAGTGTTTTTAGGCATAAAACATCCAATCTTTCAGAAACCTTAGCCTTAGATATTTGACAATTTATATCAGGAAAACCCAAATATTTTAAAATATCGCTCTGCGCTCGATTAAAGTACGTCTCGGCAACCTCCAAAATCATCGAATATTGAACCAACGCACCAACATATTCCTCGCTCATAACAGCCAAACCAGACATAAAATATTTATTCTTATGCCTTAAATGCTCATTTTCTGAAAACTCAGGTACGGTCAGCTCGGTATTATTCAGCTCAGCAACAAATTCGGTTACAATTCTTAAGCTATGATTAATAGTTTCTTTTTCTAATACTGAGCAATGAAGAAATTTAGCCGCTAGCGAATCATTGTCACTCACTTTTTCTGCTAAAAGGCCATTAGCTTCAAAAGATTTTATTGCTGAAAAACGGTACAAGTAAACAGCTAGTTCAATTTCGATAGTATCATTGGCATAATGAAAGAAATTCTCCATCTGATCACTCAACCCTTCCAATTCTTCGGGCAGAACCTGATCGACTCCGTGTTTTGGGCTTCCTTCAACGGATAACCTAAGCAACTCAACTATTTTGCGAGTTGCACCACCACAGGCATATCCCTCTCTAGAAACCAGCACGCCATTTTTATCAGCATAATCGTATAATTGCTCAGCATCGAAACAGGTAGAAGCACTCAGCCATGGCTCACCTTTTTCTATCATCTTTCTCATAATCATAAAGACGCCAGAAATCAATTGAAATTGCGCAGCAATTTTAGTTGTAATCTCGCCATCACCAACAGGACTGTTTTTTCGCCTAGCCAAATACGCAGGGACAGCAACGCAAATTTTGGCGAAAATATAAACCTGATAAACCGTTAATTTACCATCAGGAATACCATAATGCTTTAAATATTGGGTGCGCATAAACATCAAGATATCTATGGCATCATCCCAAAGCTTCATCATATTGTGCAGCGCGGTCATATTTATCATCATGCCTGACCGA
This sequence comes from uncultured Spongiibacteraceae bacterium, assembly GCA_937969395.1. GTDB lineage: Bacteria > Pseudomonadota > Gammaproteobacteria > Pseudomonadales > Dasaniaceae > Oceanicoccus. The sequence goes on from CALBVI010000100.1 coordinate 3,822, forward strand.
GAACCATCAAGATTACCTACGCGATAGTTCGTGGGAATACTTTCTTTAAAGCGACCAGGCCCTGCATTTCCTTCACCCAACTGCCTACCATCATCGCAATGGATAGCCGATATCCCCTCCCATAGACCATAAACAAACTCCATCTCATTTTGCTTATATGGCGGAGGGACAAAAGTAGCTAAAAACCGGTTGGCAACAATCTGAACATTTGGCTGATAATAAAATTTTTTCAGCAGACTTTTCACCGCAAAACCTCTTTTAATAAGGGAAATAAACTACTTAATCACATCAAATATCATTGCTGATGGGCATATATAATCATATTTTCGCGACCACGAGGGCGCAGCGGACGCCTTAGCACACTACCAATAGTAAATTCCAAATTTGCATCTATGAACATTGATAATATTGCTGGTAGCGCATACTCCTTTTTCCGAATATGATGATACTCTAAAACAATCTGTTTAATATTTTTCAACTTGCCACTTGACTCCAATTCTTGCAGCACCTCTAATTCAGCACCTTCAATGTCCATTTTTAATAAATCTACAGATTCTTCAATATGCGGAGATAACTTAACAGCCTGGACAACAAAGCTTCCATCAACACCCTTATCATTTGATTTATCAACTAAAGCCCCTTTAAGCGCCTCGGTTTCAAAAAACTCCAACTCCCCTTCTTCGTCAGACAAAGCATTCTTATATATAGAAACTGAGCTGAGATTATTATTTTCTATATTATTTTTTAGACATAAATAGTTAGCATCACTAGGCTCAAAGGCTTTTATCGTACTATTAGGGTAAAGCATCTTAAAATATAAAACTGAAAGCCCAATATTACTGCCTGCATCAACAATACAAGGCATATTCGAATTAGAAGAAAATGCATATTCTTGATTAACAAACACCTCGTTAAAACTGTATTCCAGAGCTGAAAACTCGCAAAATTCAATATCGTAACCTGCAATTACTGCAGAGCCTTTTTCAGGCGGGCTAATGCTCATAAGCTTTATTTTCAAATAGCTCAACTGTAGTTGTAATATTACGAACAACGAAAAATCGTTTTTCGTAATATTGCGCAAATCAATCCCTGCCTGAAAAACAAAACGAACAAAACTAACCACACTTCCTGGGGACAATTTTTTACTCATTATAGTAACTCAGATATTTTGAAAAAAAGGAGAATCCATTTTAAGATCATTAGTTTAATAGTTAATACCAGAACTGAACCAGTTTAAGTTTAGCTCAACCACCATATCTGGATAATACGAGCAAAACCTTTGAGCCTAATCAAAGATAATAACCATATAACCTTAGTGTATTTATTTACCCTCGCTAAAGAAAGCCCATTATTTACATATATTGACCATAACAAACTTAAAACACCCTCAACCAAGATACTTCATGCCTTGATCTCCTCAACAAGATTAAGTACCTTGCCTCACAACATCATCTATCAGGGTTAAAACTCCATGGCACAGTTCGTGTACACAATGAACCAGGTGGGAAAGATTGTTCCACCTAAACGTCAAATCCTTAAGAACATTTCCTTATCGTTTTTCCCCGGCGCTAAGATTGGTGTTTTGGGCCTAAACGGTGCGGGTAAATCAACACTACTAAAGATTATGGCAGGCGTTGATACCGAATTTGAAGGTGAGGCCCGCGCTCAACCAGGTATCAATGTCGGTTATTTGCCACAGGAACCTGAACTCGACCCCACCAAAGATGTGCGCGGCAATGTCGAAGACGGCCTTAGCGAAGTCGTTGATGCACAGGCAGAGCTCGATAAAGTTTACGCCGCTTACGCCGAGCCTGACGCGGACTTTGACGCACTCGCCAAGCGCCAACAGGAACTAGAAAACATCATTCAAGCCGCTGATTCAGAAAACCTAGATCATAAATTAAACGTTGCCGCTGATGCGTTGCGCCTACCACCATGGGATGCCGACGTTACTACGCTATCAGGTGGTGAACGCCGACGCGTCGCACTGTGTCGCCTGTTATTATCTAAACCAGACATGCTGCTACTCGATGAACCAACCAACCACTTAGATGCAGAATCCGTTCACTGGTTAGAACAATTTTTATGTGATTATCCAGGCACCGTGGTCGCAATCACTCACGATCGCTATTTTCTCGACAATGCAGCTGGCTGGATTTTAGAACTCGATCGCGGCCGTGGCATTCCCTATGAAGGTAATTACTCAGACTGGCTAGAGCAGAAGCAACAGCGATTAGAGCGAGAATCTAAACAGGAAGCCTCACACCAAAAATCGGTTAATTCCGAGCTCGAATGGGTGCGTCAAAATCCAAAAGGCCGCCAAGCTAAAAGCAAGGCTCGACTCGCTCGCTTTGAAGAACTGCAATCGCAAGAATTTCAGAATCGCTCTGAAACCAATGAAATCTATATCCCACCCGGCCCTCGCTTAGGCGACAAAGTCATCGAGCTGACCAATGTCTGTAAAAGCTTTGGCGATAAGGTGCTGATCAACGATTTAAGTTTAAGTGTGCCCAAAGGTGCCATTGTTGGTGTTATCGGCGGTAACGGTGCGGGTAAATCCACTCTATTGAAAACTATCGCAGGCATGCAGCAGCCAGACAGCGGCGAAGTGAGCTTAGGAGAAACCGTACAAATCTCTTACGTCGAACAGCTGCGCGATCAACTAGACGATAATAAAACCGTCTGGGAAGCCGTTTCTGAAGGCCACGACATTATCAATATCCATGGCTTTGAAACGTCATCACGCGCTTATATCGGCCGCTTTAATTTCAAAGGCTCTGATCAGCAAAAGCGTGTCGGCGAATTATCCGGTGGTGAGCGCGGCCGCCTGCAATTAGCTTGCACCCTCAAAGCTGGCGCTAACGTTTTGCTATTAGATGAGCCTTCTAATGATCTCGATGTGGAGACACTGCGAGCACTGGAAGAAGCGCTACTGACCTTCCCCGGCTCCGCAATGATCATCTCTCACGACCGCTGGTTTCTCGACCGTATCTGTACTCATATACTCGCCTACGAAGGTGACAGTGAAGTGGTTTTCTTTGAAGGAAATTACACCGAGTATCATGAGGACTTAATTAGTCGCAAGGGTGCGAATATATTGCCCGAAAGGGTTAAGTATAAAAAACTACGCTAATCTCGAAGGTAGTAGTAATAAAAAAAGGGCGGCCTATGAATGAGCCGCCCTTTTTTATCTAAATTTCATACACTAAAAATTTAACAAGCTCAAAACATCAAGCTAGCGCACGCTCGTACAATGCCAGCAATCGAGACCAGGCTCGCTCGGCATGCTCTTCGTTATAAACCGCTGAATCTGGCGGACACCAACCATGTAACGTATCTTTATATACTTCTATTTCAGCTGGGATGCCAGCATCAGCATAAGCCTTCGCTAAGGCGCCTTTTGTCTCTGGTGATTTTTCATCATCGTTAGCCGCGACAGCATGTAATACATGCGCTTTGGTTTTTGGAATCAATAAATGTGGACTATCAGGCTGATCCGTTACCAAACCACCACCATGGAATGATGCCGCAGCACCAACCCGCTCAGGTACAGCAGCAGCGGTACGCATAATTAATGGCCCGCCCATACAATAACCAGCGGTACCTACTTTACGATTAACATCAACACTAGCTTGCTGATCCAAAAAGGCGATAAACGCTTTAGCATCGGTAAAACTAGTCTCTTGATTAAGCGCTCTTGCCATTGGCAACACCAACTCTCTAATCTTAGGGTCTCTAAACGTCGCCCCCTCTGGAGCAACCGGCGATTTCGCTACGCGATAAAACGGATTAACCACCAATACGCTATAACCTGATTCCGCAAGGCGCTTGGCCATGACTCTAAACGCAGGACGCAAACCTAAAATATCTGGCCAAATAAGAATGCCGGGGTGCTTGCCGCTAGAAGGGTGAACAAAGTAACTGTCGGCAACGCCGTCTGGGGTTGCCACATTAACATCAGACTCTGTCACATCCATGGCATTTGCCAATTTTGGCAACATCGCCATCAAACCCGCCGCGGCTGTAAACTTGCCAAAATCGCGTCGATTTAGCTTGCCACCACTACTCTCATACTTATCGACATCTTGTTCCGTTAGCTC
>CALBVI010000101.1 GCA_937969395.1 uncultured Spongiibacteraceae bacterium
ACGCGCATTAGCGCCAACTTCAGTCATATATTGTTTTACGTCCATCGATCACTAACCTGAATTGCTATCAAACGAATCATCAAAAGGCGGCATTATACCTGAAGCCTTTGCCTGCCACTATCGATATCACTCCATCTAAACACCGTCTCTCACTAAGCCGTCACGCCCACACAGTAATTTCATACATTTTATTTTCATTAACGATTAAAAGTTTAATACACATCAATTATTTCACGCCGCCAATGGCGTTTAATAAAACCGTAAACGCAAGATCGTAATTGACCACTTTGAGAATTATTATGAAAACATCATCACGACTAAACGCTTCATTAAGCACTCTTATTTTATCAGCCGCCGTTGCTAGCTCTGCTATGGCCTACGAGGCAGGCGACATTATCGTTCGAGCCGGAGTTACCACTGTTGACCCACAAGAAACAATAGATCCTATTGCACTTGATGGAACAACACTCTCTTTAAGCGGTGGAACATCCAGCCTAGGACTCGACAGCAGTACCCAGCTTGGCTTGACTGCAACGTATATGTACGACTCAAACTGGGGCATTGAATTACTGGCAGCCACCCCCTTTGAACACACTGCATCAGCAACTGGAGAATTAGTTGCCGTTGGCAATGTTGTTGATACCAAACAACTACCACCCACACTATCGGCTGTTTATTATTTTGATACCTCCGACTCATTTAAACCGTATTTTGGCGCAGGTATTAACTATACCGTTTTCTTTGACGAGGATGTTTCTGCAGGTGCCGATTCAGCTTTCAGCGGTTTAGGACTAACCGGTGCCGATGCCAGTATTGATAACTCCTTAGGCTTAGCTATACAGCTAGGGACAGACTATCAATTGTCTGAGCAATGGCTCATCAATGCCTCTATCCGATGGATTGATATAGACACTGAAGCCACCATTACATTTGATAATGGCAGCAAGGTCACTACCGATATAGAAGTTGACCCATTCGTCTACACATTAGCGATCGGTTATAAATTTTAATCCCTTTTTAGCCAATCACCTTTTAATCACTAGCAAAGCTATCTAAAGACAGTAGCCATCAACACTTTTTATTGTGTGAGGCTACTGCGCTTTTAAACCTTCCCCCACATATACGACGCTCCTTATTGCCCCCTATCAGTCTATGCAGACTAAATCGCTTTTCTCTACAAGCAATTAGCATTTCAACAAAAACAAGATAAACTGCGTAAGCTAACTACAAGCCTAAACCAGTGACTTAATTCGGCGCAAATACAGACAGTGATTATTATCGATACAAATCAATGCCCTCTCTGCCACGGCGATAATTTCTGCGCAGTGGCCAATGATAAAAACAGCGATCTTTGCTGGTGCCAAACAACAAGCATTAGCCCTGCAGCTCTCGAAACAATTCCTGCAGCACAGAGAAACAAGCAGTGTATTTGCCAGCAGTGCGCAACACTGACAAAACTCAGTACTGAAATCAGTACTGCACTTCAATAAAAGATGACTACGGTAGCGGCATAATGAAAGGCAATCCCTTTACTGGTTTTCAGTACTTACTTCGCGGTTTCAAGCTTATCCGACAACCAAAACTACGTTTATTTGTTCTTATTCCTTTAACCATCAACTGTATTGTTTTTGCAGTATTCATTGCAGCAACTGTCAGTAAATTCAACCAATGGATTGAATCAATATTTGACTACGTCCCCAGCTGGTTAGATTTTATTCGCTGGATAATATGGCCGTTCGTATTAACACTGATGTTAACCATTGTCATGTACACCTTTAGCATTATTGCCAATCTCCTGGCCTCTCCATTTAATGGTTTACTGGCTGAAAAAACCGAAGAACTGCTAACGGGAGAAGAAGTTGCCGGTTACGAAACTATTTGGCAAGCCTTACTCTCTTTTCCAAAGAGCATTGCTCGCGAGCTAATAAAGCTCGGTTACTATTTGCCCCTGGCTATCTTAGGATTAATCATTAGCTTTATTCCTGCCATCAACATTATCGCTCCGGCTTATTGGTTTTTCTTAGGCTCGTGGATGATGGTCATTCAATATTGTGACTACCCAATGGATAATAACCTGCGCAGCTTTAAACAAATGAAATTAGCGATAAAGAAACAGCGCTTAACATCAAGCGGCTTTGGCATAGGAGTAATGGTGGGAACAATGATTCCTGTCGTGAATTTTTTAATCATGCCCGTGGCTATTTGCGGTGCAACTGCCTATTGGGTCGATGAATTAAAAGCCGCCTGTCCCGACCAATCACCTAACAATGACATTATTGCCAAACCACCACAGTGACAAACCATAAGACTTCGTACTACTATTGCGCCGCTTTATTAGCTAACTGCTATTATCGCGCAGGCATAATCCATTATGTCGATTAACGCGATAGCGAACCAATAAACAACATTCGTAATTTAACCTCTTAACCGGAGCAACAACTTGTCCATTTTTGAATCTATCATTCTCGGTATCATACAAGGATTGACCGAATTTTTACCGGTAAGCAGCAGCGGCCACCTTGAATTGGGCAAAGCCTTACTGGGTGACAGCAGCCTACCGCAAGAAAGCATGATGATGACTATCGTATTGCATTTTGCAACTGCGCTCAGCACCCTGGTCATTTATCGCAAGGAAGTCGCTAAGATTATCTCGGGCTTATTTCAATTTGAAAATAATGAACAATTTCAGTTTTCCGTCAAAATCATTATCAGCATGATTCCCGCCGCTGCTATAGGCGTGTTATTTGCCGATGAACTAGAGCGCCTATTCGACAAGCAAATTCTTCTAGTAGGAGCCATGCTGTGGGTCACTGGCTTATTACTATTCGTTGCGGATCGCGCCAAAAGTACAGAAAAGAGCGTCTCCTTTCTTCACTCTGTCATCATAGGTATCTCCCAAGCCATCGCAATTTTGCCAGGCATCTCACGCTCTGGTGCAACCATTTCCACATCAGTATTGCTGGGTATTGACCGAACCAAAGCCGCTACATTCTCATTCTTGATGGTAGTGCCTTTAATCCTAGGAAAAATAGCGAAAGATATACTGGGTGGCGGTTTTTCTATCGACAACAGTCATATGAGCGCGCTAGCCGCAGGGTTTGTTGCTGCATTTATTACCGGTTTATTTGCCTGCAAGTGGATGATTTCATTAGTACGCCGCGCTCAACTTAGCTACTTTGCTTACTATTGTTTTGCGGTTGGAGCGATAGCTATGGCTTACACACTTTTTAATTAGCAGCCGTTGATAAATACTGACGCATAAAAAAACCGAATACTCATCGTATTCGGTTTTTTTATATACAAGCTTTTAACGCAGACTTAACGTCTAGCCCTTTAATCCCTTAGCCTCGAGCCTTTTATAGCATCAAAGCTAGACCTTACTGCTAATTATGCACTGGTAATACAACGCCATTATCCGAAATATAAGCTTCCCAGGCTTCCAATAACTCGGCAACAAGCTCAGGCTTTTCAGCGGACAAATCATTAACTTCACCTGGATCAACAGCAACATTATATAAGCCCCAGCGATCAGCACCTTCCGCTAACGGCTGAGCTCTTTCTGCAGGTGTAGCCGACAACCATAGCAATTTCCAATCACCTTTACGGATAGCGCGATGGCCAAAGACCTCCCAGCCAAACGTAAAGTCATCCGCTCTTACTGACTCAGCACCATCAAATACCAAAGGCACTAAAGACTCACCCTGAATAGGCTTCAATGGACGACCATTAAACCCATACTCAGGATGCGACACACCAGCTAATTGCAAGAACGTAGGTGCGATATCAATAACTGAAGTGAAAGCATCGCTTATCTGACCTTTATTAAGCTGCTTAGGATGATGAATAATCGCCGGACCTCGCGTACCGCCCTCAGAACTGTATGACTTATAGTATCTGCCAACACCAACACCGGCCTGCGCCCATTCTGCGCCATAATAAATATGAGAATTAATACGTCCCATATTTTCTAAACTATTATCGAACGTCCAATCCGTACCATTATCACCAGGGTTACGATCAGAACCCTCCGCACCATTATCAGAAACAAACATTATTAACGTATTGTCGTAATCACCTGAAGCCTTTAAATGATCAATCAATCGACCGACGTTTTCATCGACCACATCAACCATTGCCGCAAAAATTTCCATCTCTTTAGACGAAACAGCTTTTTCTTCTGCGGATAACGACTCCCACCTTGGAACTCTTTCTAGGTGAGGATACATCTGCGCTTGCTCTGGAATAACACCCAGCTCTTTAGCTTTGGCTATACGGTTCGCACGCAACACTTCATAACCTTCATCATATTGCCCTTTGTATTTGGCAATAGCGTCGTCAGGCGCCTGTAACGGCCAATGCGGTGCAGTGAATGCCAAAAATGCAAACCATGGTGCATCACTGCTTTTGTCAGCGTCAATCGCATCAATAATATAATCGGTATAGAAGTTTGATGAATAGAATCCCTCAGGTAACTTGTCAACAGGAACACCATCTTCAACATAATGAGCCACGCGGCGAGCTTCAAACATACCTCGACCATCTTCATAGTGACTTGCGCCACCTTCCATTAAGGCAAACGAACGATCAAAACCACGGGCATTGGGCGTTTGATGCGCCTCTTTACCTAAGTGCCATTTACCAGCCCAGTAAGTGTTATAACCACCTTGCTGCAGCAATGCCGGAAAAGCGACAACATCTTCATTTAAATAAGATTCATAACCGGCAACAGATTTTTGGTTCGCCGCTTGGTGCATGGCACCACCCGCATTATGATTATCAGCCCCTGAAAGAATAGCTGCTCGTGTAGGCGCACAAACTGCCTGATTATGAAAATCATTTAATAGCAAGCCATCATTAGCTAACTGATCCAAATTCGGTGTATTAATTTCACCACCATAAGCACCGAGGTCAGTAAAACCAAGATCATCAGCAACAATCAACAGAATATTAGGACGAGCATCAACTGATTTCGCTGCTTGAGTATCAAGCAGCTCATTGCTATCAACATGACTACAAGCAGCTAGTACAACGCAGGCAGAGCCAAATAGAATCCGGGGGATAGTGTTTTTTCTCATTGTGAGACCTTTATATAATTGTTATTAGCAAATAATTGTCACTTAGCGGTTACTAAAACGACACATAGAGCAACGCACTAATATATATTTTTGATTGATATAACTAAAGCCATTTTTTTTTGCCGTAATGGTTAATTTTACTGAACACCAGTTACTACTGCCGGCTGACAGAAAGCACAAACGTATACCAATACCCTATCAATACAAAACAATAGCCATACACTAAATACACATTTAAGTAGCTTATACGATAATGTATTATCCGCTGGCGCTATCTTATGGTCATAGAAGAGACGCATCACTTCAAAAGGTTAACATAGTTAATGAATCTCATTATTGCCGCACTGACATTTGGTTTAGCCGGAGGCTTAAATCCAGGACCT
>CALBVI010000102.1 GCA_937969395.1 uncultured Spongiibacteraceae bacterium
CCATATAGCTATTACGAAAATCCAACAATTCATTTAACTTTAGAGGTTCAAAGCTACTCGCTTTTGTTTCATAGGGATAATAAAACCCCCTGCCAGGGTTAACTATATCTGTATTTGAAACATCATATTGTATAGAAACCGTGACTGGGCTGCGTTCAACGCCTGTATCACTCTTATCATAGAGACTACAAGCTGACAAAAACGATGCAAGGAAGGTTAACGTCAGAGCATGCTTACTATTTTTAATAAACCTTGCAGCCTCGCGTGTATTTTTGTTGATAGCTTCGATAGTAGCGACAGACAACATAAACCCTCCTTATATTCATTATTCAGGGCAGTATAATCATCAAATCAACGACATTCAATACATAACGAAATAAAAAGCAACATAATGAAACTATTAATATGACTTATATTTTACTGTAAAACATACTTAGCCGGCTCAACTATGCCGCTATAACCATGCTGAATAGGCCGCTTACCCCGCTGCCCAACATCAAACAAGCAGAGCAACAGACAAGCACAATAAGATGATTACGGCGGGACACTAGATGCAAAAAAGCCCCAGCTGACACCGAGGCTTTAATTCAAAATGAAATCGACAGCCAGCAAATGGCTACGCAAGTTCTAAATAATCGACCATAAGCTGCAATGTGCGCTTACCTCTAAATTCATTAATATCTAATTTATACGCCACTCGTACCTGCTTCGCCGATTGATTAGGCCACTGCTCAGGATCAATATTAAAGGCAATAGCATCGACAAGCTGCTGCATGCCCTCATCCACCGCCAACACCAGCTTTAAATGCTTTTCGCCAACTAGGCGCTGTTGCACGATATAAAAAACACCATCAAATAACGGTTCAGGAAAGTGCTGGCCCCAGGGCGCGGCATCACGTAATTGTTCAGCTAAGATTAAATTGAAATCGCCAGCAGCTAACTGGCCGTCACTATAGATAACCGCCTGCAGATCATCCTCACTCAACTGTTGTCGTACTTCATCATCAAACGCTTTCTGAAAAGCCTCATAATGTTTTTTCTCTAGGCTCATCCCCGCAGCCATTGCATGACCACCAAACTTAGACAATAACTTGGGATGCTTAGCCGCAACAGCATCTAAGGCATCGCGAATATGAAAACCCGGAATAGAACGCGCCGACCCCTTAATTCGATCTACCGATGAATCTCCCGACTCTTCATCGGCAAAGACAATCACTGGGCGATGATATTTGTCTTTTATTCGCGAGGCTAAAATACCAATAACACCTTGATGCCAATTGGGATCATAAATACATAAACCAAACGCCAGCTCATCGGAAGCAATATCTATTTTTTGCAAACTGGCAAAAGCTTCTCGCTGCATGCCGCCCTCAATCGCTTTACGGTCTTGATTGAGCCCGTCCATTTGCATGGACATTTCGCCGGCCAAATATTCATCATCGGTTAACAAGCACTGAATACCTAAACTCATATCATCCAAACGACCCACGGCATTTAACCGCGGCCCAATGGAAAAGCCTAAATCTGAACTGACAATGCGACTTACATTTCGCTTAGCTATTTCTAACAAATGCTTAATGCCCGGTCGCACTCTTCCCGCTCGAATTCGACGTAAACCCTGTGCGACCAAAATACGGTTATTGCTATCTAGCGGTACAACGTCAGCAACGGTGCCTAAGGCAACTAAGTCTAAATAACTGGCCATATTCGGCTCAGCTAATTGGTTTTTTTCAAACCAGTTTTGTTGTTTTAAATGGGTACGAAAAGCTGACATCAGATAAAAAATAACCCCAACCCCCGCTAAATTTTTACTCGCGAACTGACAGCCATGTTGATTGGGATTAATGATTGCTGCGGCATTAGGTAGCTCAGCGCCAGGTAAGTGATGATCGGTCACCAACACGGTAATACCGGCATCATTGGCAGCATTAACGCCATCGATACTGCTAATACCGTTATCGACGGTAATAATTAAATCAGGCTTATATTCCTTCGCCACCTCAACAATTTCTGGCGTTAAACCGTAGCCATACTCAAAGCGATTCGGTACCAAAAAATCGACATACATTGCACCAAAGGCACGCAAGGTTAAAACAGCTAAAGCGCAACTTGTCGCACCGTCGGCATCAAAGTCACCGACGATTAAAATTCGCTGCTGCTCAGTTAAGGCTGCTGATAATAAAAGCAATGCTGGCGCCAAACCTTTTAAATCATCAGGCTTTAATAAACCAGATAACTCAGTGGCAACATCTTGATCAGATAAAGCACCACGGGAGGAAAAAATAGCTTGGAGAATGGGCGGATAGCTATCACCAAATTGGTAGCTATCCGAGTCAACTTGCGGTCTAGGAATAATCTTTTTTATTGTTTTAGACATTGAGCCCTAAATTCACAAAGCCTTACTGAAAGAACAGCAAGACTAAACCGTAAGATTATTAAGCAGTAAGATTATCATTTATAAATTGATGAACCGTCGCCAAATCATTATCAAGCACCTGACAGCGCTCCTCATCATCAAACAGTGTTGCCATGTGATGCGGCAATTCTGGCTCATGGGGATAACCCGCCTTCATTACTGCTTCTGGGAACTTAGCCGGATGCGCAGTTGCCAAGGTAATCATCGGGATATCATTACGACGACGGCTTTTTCTTGCCGCCTCAACACCAATAGCAGAGTGAGGATCTAATAAATATTCTGTTTTTTCATAAACATCAGCAATGGTTTTTACTGTCTGTTCATCATCAACGGTATAGCTATCGAATAATTCGCGAACATTCGAAAACGCACTGTCAGACAGTTTCACATCTTCCGTTTGGAAGCGTGTCATTAAATCATTTATCGCTGCGCCATCACGGCCATAGCAATCAAATAACAAACGCTCAAAGTTACTTGAAATAACAATATCCATACTCGGCGATAAGGTATGCACTAACTCATGCTTAGTAAAATCATTACTGCTAATACAGCGATGAAGAATATCGTTTTTGTTAGTAGCAACAACTAGCTGATCAATCGGCAAACCCATTTTTGAGGCTAAATAACCCGCATAGATATCGCCAAAATTGCCTGTGGGAACAGAAAAAGCAACAGGTCTCAATGGACCACCTAGGGATAAAGAGGCATAAAAATAGTAGACGATCTGCGCCATGATGCGCGCCCAGTTAATCGAATTAACCGCAACTAGCTGACGATCTGCAGGCAAGAAACTCTTATCATTAAAGCTAGCTTTAACCATAGACTGACAATCATCAAAATTGCCGGTAACAGCAATATTATGAATATTGTCCGCTAACACGGTTGTCATTTGGCGACGCTGTACTTCCGATACACGCTCATACGGATGCAGAATAAAAATATCAATATTACTGCAACGCTTACAACCTTGAATCGCAGCACTGCCGGTATCACCAGAAGTTGCACCCATGATGACAACTTTTTGATGACGACGCTCTAGAACATAATCCAACAAGCGACCTAATAGCTGCAAGGCAAAATCTTTAAACGCTAAGGTTGGTCCCTGGAATAATTCCATCAGCCATTCGTTTTTATCTAACTGTACCAATGGCGCAACCGATGGATGACGAAAATCAGCAGTACCATCCGCTGAATAAGTATCATCAATAATCGCTTTTAAATCATCAGCAGGAATAGAGTCGGCCACAAAGGGTTCAACAATTTTAAACGCTAACTCGGTGTAGCTAAGCGACGCCCAAGAGGCAATTTCTTCCTGTGAAAATTTTGGTAATGACTCAGGAACATATAAGCCACCGTCAGGTGCTAAACCCGTTAATAATACTTCTTCAAAATTAAGCGCCGGCGACTGCCCGCGAGTACTAATATATTTCATGATCAACTAAACCCTAAATCGTTATCTTAGCTACTTAACCCAGCGACTCAACGCGAATGCGAGTCACCTCACCTGCTATAGACTCCAATGCTTCGATATCAGAAATCGCAGCAACTAATTTATTTTCTACCGAACGACTTGTCAAAATAATCAACGGAACATGATTCTGCCCTTCCGCCGCTTCTTTTTGAATAATCGCTTCAATACTAATGCCCGCATTCGAAAGAATTTGCGCAAGCTCTGACAAAACACCCGGCTTATCTTCTGCTGACATCCGCAAATAATAAGCGGTTTCAATATCATTGATACCAATGATAGGCGCATCACTTAACTGGTCAGGCTGGAACGCCAAGTAAGGTACTCGATGCTTCGCATCCATGTTCAAACTTCTTGCCACATCAATAACATCAGCCACAACAGCTGAAGCTGTAGGTTCAGCGCCAGCACCAGGGCCGTAATAAAGTGTTGGGCCTACTGCATCACCCTTAACCAATACAGCATTCATAACGCCATTAACATTCGCAATTAAACGACTTTCTGGAATCATGGTTGGATGCACACGCAACTCAACACCATTGGCTGTTTTTCTAGCAACACCTAAGTGCTTAATGCGATAGCCTAACTCTTCGGCATAATCGACATCTTCAGTAGAGATCTTAGTAATCCCTTCGGTATAAGCCTTATCAAACTGTAATGGAATGCCAAAAGCCAGCGATGCAAGAATAACCAGCTTATGTGCCGCATCAATACCTTCAACATCAAAAGTAGGGTCAGCCTCTGCATAACCTAATGCTTGAGCTTCAGCCAGTACGTCATTGAAATCACGACCTTTTTCACGCATTTCAGACAGAATAAAGTTACCGGTACCATTGATGATGCCAGCTAACCACTCAATCTTATTTGCCGATAAACCTTCGCGAATCGCTTTAACGATCGGGATACCACCGGCAACTGCTGCTTCAAAAGCCACATCAACGCCTTTTTCAGCCGCCGCTGCAAAAATTTCGTTTCCATGCTCAGCAATCAATGCCTTGTTAGCAGTAACTACATGCTTACCATTGGCAATCGCTTTTAGTACTAAATCTTTAGCGACCGTAGTACCGCCAATCA
>CALBVI010000103.1 GCA_937969395.1 uncultured Spongiibacteraceae bacterium
CTTAATTAAAGCTGAAGACCCTTCAACGCTCTCTGCAATTTCAGTATTGCTAGACTAGCGATTTTTAGAAAAGGGGAATATTTATTCGAAAGTCTTAATTTAAACGATTTTTAACATTAAGACTTTTGAATAAAATAGTGATACGTCTTTTCCTTATCCAGTTGATGTAATAACTGATGATTAAGGAAACTACAAAACTTAGGTATATCACGCTGAGTTGAGGGGTCAGTCGCAACAACTTCAATAACATCACCCACCGCAACTTCACTTATTTTTCGGTGTAACATCATTACCGGTTCAGGACACATTAAACCAGAGGTATCGAGTACACTGTTGATATCAAAGTCCAATGATTCTTTCATGAGTTGTTCCGATTTATTTTGATTACTCATTTTAAATAAGCACTAACATCTATCTGTGAAAGTATTATACTGAACCCATCAGCTCATAACAGCTAGAGATTCAATCAAGTTCTGTAAATAACGAAACATGGTATTAGGAGTCCTAATATGCAAGTCGAAGAATCAGAACCCAATATTTTTTCCCTTCCCGCGCTAAGATTCTGTTTTCAATT
Source organism: uncultured Spongiibacteraceae bacterium (assembly GCA_937969395.1). Classification (GTDB taxonomy): domain Bacteria; phylum Pseudomonadota; class Gammaproteobacteria; order Pseudomonadales; family Dasaniaceae; genus Oceanicoccus. The sequence goes on from CALBVI010000103.1 coordinate 575, forward strand.
ATTACGAGACGACCACCCTTCTTTAGCGCTCGAGTTGCAAAATCTTATGATGGAGGCAAAACAAGGAAGAGACGACGTGGAAGACTGCGAAGATTACGATATAGAGCTCAACTTAGATGTAAAAGAAGTTACTTATATAGTTAGCGCGATCTCGGAAATAGCTGAAAAAGCAGCGCACAACGAATTTCACAGTAAAAAAAATCTTATTGCTATTCACGCTACTTTATTAGAATGGATGCTTTATGCACAAAGTTTCACCCAAGAATTACGCGCATTAAACCTAGAGCCACAACTAAAGTCGCCAATCAACCCCTCTGAAGGCTAATCTCTTATCAATAAAGTACAGGACTCTGTTACAGAATCAAACGCAATAAAAGCTTTATTCTCATTCAGCTGAAGCCTTACTTGAGCGACCTTCTCCTCTAGAGAATACTCATCATGTCCATAATCTGTGCCTTCACGAGTGATAAAGTCTTCGATGATGGCTTGCAATAACTCCGCCGTTAACTTCTCAGGCGGTACTTCTATATATTCATCCAATGGACTGTCACTTTTTTAGCACTGTTAAGGTTTAGCGATTATACCCCGCTTCAACCCCCATCAAAGCCTGAGAATAAAATATTAATAGTTTTCCCACAGCTCATATCCAAAGCTATAATGATTTAAGACATTAATGGAGAGATCACTGTGACTACATCGCTTGTGTTTACATTTATCGGCACCGACAAACCCGGACTTGTTGAAAAATTAACCAACATTGTTGCCGAGCACGAAGGTAATTGGCTTGAAAGCAGAATGAGCCAACTTGCGGGACAATTCGCGGGAATAACTCGTGTACAAATTGCCAGCGCACACGTTGATAAACTCCAACAAGCTTTAAACCAGCTCTCCGGTGATGACCTTACTATTGTTATTCAGACAGGCAATCATAATGAGCTAAACACAAGCACTCAAAAATTAGCACTTAGCCTAATTGGCAATGATCGTCCCGGTATTCTAAAAGAACTATCCAGCGCGCTAGCAGCAAGGCATATCAACCTTACGGAAATGAATACCAAACTAACATCCGCCCCCATGACGGCGGAGACATTATTTGAAGCACATGCTGAGATTGCTGTACCACTGACTCAAAATTTAGAAGAGCTAAGTGATAAGCTAGAAGAAATCGCTAATGATCTATCTGTGGATATCACTTTAGATAATTAGACCTTAGGTGATTAAATAAGCGCTATTTCTGAAACAACTGAAGAATAAAGCGCTTAAGCAAAGTAACAAGCAGTGCGCAAATAATCATCGAGCCAACAATTAATAAGCTGGCTAAAAAGAAATTTAGCATAACTTGTGGCTCTACATCGAAAATAAAAATTGCCGATAAAACAAATGTAACCGCAGCGAATATCGCAAGAAAGATAGTTCTGAAAAATCTATTTTTATACAGTTTTATTAAAAACAACGGTTTAATCCCAATTTCGTTAAAGTCTAATGACTATTTTGTTACTACGTTTAACATTATCTTTGACAGCAAATCTTTTACCGCAAAGTAGTGCCAACTACTCTCTTTGTACGCCAAGCGACAACTATTTTAAAGAGCTAGACCAAAAAGAGTCGCACTAAAAATAATGCTAAAAACCGCTAGTCTCTCTACTCCACTCGCAACGAACTTCAAGCTTACCTGAACCCGGCTCATGGAAAGTCTCCGATGGCTCCCAAGTAAAGGTATGTATGCCGTTAAGCTCAGTTTCCAAATGGACAGTCGCGGAAACCCAATACATATCACTAAGCATATCTTCAAACTTTTTAAGCCAGGCCTGCCACTCGTACTCTACACCTTTATAAGAGGTACCAAAATGCATAACATCTGTTTGCACTTCGTCTATATCGGTCGTTTGTACCGGCATAGAAAACATTTCACGACTTAATAGTGGCCAGTCTTCAACACTGGGGAGTGACTGCATAGCGGCACGATTTTTTTCACGGTGCTGTATGGTTTCTT
>CALBVI010000104.1 GCA_937969395.1 uncultured Spongiibacteraceae bacterium
TTTACGAACGCCTTTTTGCTGTAAACCTTGCTGATAATCAGCAGGCATACATTGAAAAATAGCATTGTGCTCACTATCAATGGGCAATACTACAGCACCACTTTGGGCGGCAGCCTGCATAAATAAATGCCCTGCCATGACTAGCGATTCTTTATTCGCCAGCAGTACTTTCTTACTGGCTTGCACTGCCGCTATGGTTGGATTTAAACCAGCCGCGCCGACGATAGCAGCCATTACAGTATCAACTTCTGCATGAGCAGCGACTTCTAACAAGCCCCGCTCACCACTCAACACCTGCGTATCAGTAATCCCTAATAGCTGTAATTGTTCAAATAACTGTTGAGCGGCAGTTTCATCTCGCAACACAGCATAGCGAGGCTTAGCCGCTTGAATTTGAGGGAGAATAAGATCAACACGGGTATTAGCGGTAATCGCAAAAACACGATAACGGTCAAGGTGCCGAGCAATAACATCTAACGTACTAACGCCAATTGACCCGGTAGAGCCCAATATAGTGATATTTTGTATCACCGGCGATGAATTAGAAGCGGAAGACTCAGACATTTACCAACCTATTAAAATCAACGACAAGGCAAATACCGGCGACGCTGCCGTCAAACTATCAAACCGATCCATCATGCCGCCATGGCCAGGCAATATGGTGCCACTATCTTTGATACCTTGCTGGCGCTTAACCATACTTTCTAACAAGTCACCCAATACAGAAGCTAAAGAAGTAATGACTGCCGTCGCAGCAGCAGCCAGCAAAGAAATTTTATCTTGCCCCCAGCTAAACCATATAACAGCAGAGAACAAACTACTGGCTGCTAAACCACCCCAAAAGCCAGCCCATGATTTACCGGGGCTTACTGCAGGTGCTAATTTAGCCTTACCCCAGGCGCGACCAGCGAAGTAAGCGCCAATATCCGCAGCGGCAACAAGGCCGACCAAAATAAGAATTAATTCGACCCCATATTGCTGTGATCTCAAAAAAACCAAAGCCAGCCACGCGGGAACCAGGGTTAAAAAACCCATCAAAACCCGTATAAAAACAGAGCCCCACAATGGCGCACTCGCGGGATAAGACTTAACCCATAGCAGAGCAACTGCCCACCACAAGCAAGCCAAACCAACAACGTCACGCACATGATCAACACTTAGCGTATCACTCAATAAATGACTGTAGGTTGCAGCAACAAAAAACAATAAGCCGCAAGCCAGCACAAATAACATACGAGAGAAAACAACATTCAACCCAGCCATTGCCGACCACTCCCAAGCGGCTACTAAAACCAGAGCAGCAAACACTAACGCTAAAGCAGCCGTTGGTAACCAAACAAGGCAACCACCTAAGAATAGCGCCATAACCACAGCAGTTATTACTCGTTGTTTTAACACAGTTAACTGGCCTCTAATGATTTTGAGTCAACAGCATGAGATTTTTCATCCGCAGAAATCTCATCACGCCGGCCGTAGCGACGATCACGACACCGGTAACTAGCCAATGCTTGCTGCATATCTAACTCAGAGAAATCAGGCCACAAGGTGTCAGAAAAGAAAAATTCTGCATAGGCCGCCTGCCATAAAAGGAAGTTGCTAATTCGCTGCTCACCCGCCGTGCGAATAAGTAAATCAGGCGCGGGCAAATCAGCTAATGATATATGGCTACCCAGTAACTCGGCATTAATCTGTTCAGGCTCTAAGTCACCTTGCTTAACCTGCTCAGCCAGCTGCCTTGCGGCATTAGCAATATCCCCCTGGCCGCCGTAATCAACAGCAATCACCAATGTGCTCTCTACATTATTTACCGTCAATGACTCAGCGAATTCCATTTGCTTAAGTAAACTATCACTAAACCGATCTCGCCCACCAATAAACCGTACCCGCACACCATCTTTATGCAGGGCTTTAACTTCTTTTTTCAAATAGGAAGAAAACAACGACATTAAAGCGCTAACTTCAGCTCTAGGGCGCAGCCAGTTCTCACTACTAAAAGCGAATAAGGTTAAAACTTTTACCCCACTCTGATTACAAAGTTTCAAAACTTCTCGGACAGACTCAACCCCTGCACGATGACCATCAGAGGTTCCTTTACCACGGCTTTTAGCCCAGCGACTATTGCCATCCATAATAATGGCAATATGCTGAGGCACATCAATAACGCGAGGGGATGATTGCTTTGGAGGTGAAGACATAAACAAGCCTTTGATCAATGGTATCAACGATCAAATTTCCATTAAATCTTTTTCTTTCACTGCCAAGATTTTTTCTACTTCAGCAACAAATTTATCAGTGATTTTCTGGATATCATCCTGCGCTTTGCGCTCTTCATCTTCAGAAATTTCTTTATCTTTTTGCAGCGCTTTAATGTCAGCCAAAATATCACGACGAATATTACGAATTGATACACGAGAATGTTCAGCTTCTTGCTTAGCTCGCTTAGTGAAACCCTTACGTGTCTCTTCAGTTAACATCGGCATCGGAATCCGAATATTGTTACCCGCAGTTGATGGATTTAAACCTAAGTCAGATTTCATAATCGCTTTTTCAACATCGGGAACAATATTCTTCTCCCAAGGCACAACAGACAAAGTCCGCGCATCTTCAACATTAATAGCAGCTACTTGACTTAGAGGCGTTTCAGAGCCGTAATAGCTAACGCGAATACCATCCAAGATACTCGGATGGGCACGACCAGTACGTATTTTATTAAGAGAAGAGCCAAGCGCTGTTAGCGTTTTCTCCATTCGATCTTCGGCATCTTTTTTCAGTTCGTTTATCATTTTTCGCCACTCCTAACTCAAATCTTTTATAACAATTTACGGACATTAATTTTTCAAACAATAAAAATTATTCCAGCAACTACTCTGACTTACTAATTAGTTTACCCACTTACTCATTAGCAAACGTATTCATTAATTTATCAATTAATAAACCAATGTTCCCTCATCGCCACCGTTGACGATATTAACCAAGGCACCGATTTTTTCCATTTCGAACACACGCAACGGCATTTCATGATCACGACACAAGCAAATAGCAGTTAAGTCCATCACTTCTAGTTTCTTATCAAGTACTTCGTCGTAGCTTAAGCTGTCGTATTTAGTCGCGGATTTATCAACCATAGGGTCCGCACTATAAATACCGTCAACCTTAGTCGCTTTCAAAACGACCTCAGCATTGACTTCAATACCACGTAAACAAGCAGCCGAGTCAGTAGTAAAGAACGGATTGCCGGTACCTGCAGCAAAAATAACCACCTCACCGCGCTCCAAAGCCCTAACTGCTTTACGGCGATCATAATGATCAACAACACCACTCATAGGGATCGATGACATAACCCGCGAATTAATGTTAGCTCGCTCTAAAGCATCACGCATCGCCAAAGCATTCATTACTGTAGCTAACATACCCATGTGATCACCGGTTACCCGGTCAAGCCCAGCCTTCTGTAAAGCAGCACCACGGAATAGATTACCGCCACCAATAACCAAGCCAACCTGTACACCAATACCAATAAGCTGACCGACTTCTAAGGCCATTCGATCCAATACCTTAGGATCGATACCAAAGCCCTCATCGCCCATTAACGCCTCACCGCTTAATTTCAGCAGAATACGCTTGTACTTTTTATCTTGAGACTGGTTCGGCATAAACAACTCCAAAAAGGCGATTTAAAAAATTCGGGCAATAGTAAAACAAAATGCAATCTGCAGATAGTAAAACGGGGCCTAATGGCCCCGTTTTTTTTACATGCTGAATTAGCCTTTCAACTGTGCAGCAACCTCAGAAGCAAAGTCTACTTCTTCAACTTCAATACCATCACCGACTTCATAACGAGTAAATGACACAACTTCAGCGCCACCCTCTTTCGCTAATTGGCCAATCGTCAATTCAGGGTTCTTAACGAACGGCTGATCTAACAAGCTATTCTCTTTCAAGAACTTCTTAATACGACC
>CALBVI010000105.1 GCA_937969395.1 uncultured Spongiibacteraceae bacterium
GCTTAGCGTAGCGGTCTGCTTTATCAGTGATACGATAAGCATCGCCAACACCTTGTTTGAAGCTTGTAGCAACGGCTGCCAATAACGCTGTATTTTCTTCTTCTGGCTGCCAATCCCAACGGGGTTTGCCAACTTCAGCAGCTAATTCAGCAATCACTTTAATGACAGCTTGCATTTCTTGGTGAGCGTATAAAACAGCACCCAACATTTGATCTTCGTTGAGTTCCTGTGCTTCCGACTCAACCATTAATACCGCGTCAGCAGTACCGGCAACAACCATGTCTAAAACACTAGTCTCAAGTGCGCTGTAGCTTGGGTTTAAAATGTAACCATCTTCAGCAGTAAAACCTACGCGAGCAGCGCCAACGGGACCATTAAACGGTACACCCGAAATAGCTAATGCAGCAGAGGTACCGATTAAGGCAGCAATATCTGGATCAGTATTTTTGTCCGCAGACATAACAGTACAAACAACTTGTACTTCATTTTTGAAGCCGTTTGGAAACAAAGGACGAATAGGACGATCGATTAAACGTGAAGTTAGTGTCTCTTTTTCAGAAGGACGCGCTTCGCGCTTGAAAAAGCCACCGGGGATTTTACCTACGGCGTAAGCTTTCTCTTGGTAGTGAACACCTAGTGGAAAAAAGTCCATACCTGGCTTTTCTTTCTTAGCAGCAACAACAGTACATAACACCTGTACTTCACCCATTGTTACTAATACTGCACCTGTCGCTTGGCGTGCAATACGGCCTGTTTCTAATGTGATCTGATGATCACCGTATTGAAATATCTTTTTAATTGGATTCACTTAATTATTGCTCCCTTTCTGGGATGTATAAAAAAGCCCCGGAAGCCTATTTCGCCGGGGCTCAACTCGTTTTCTTAACGACGCAGACCTAAACGCTTGATAAGGCTAGTGTAACGCTCTACATTTTTGCCTTTCAAATAATCTAGTAATTTACGACGCTGATTAACCATACGAATCAGACCACGACGTGAGTGATGATCATGACTGTGATCACTAAAGTGACCTTGCAGCTTTTGGATATTAGTTGTCAGTAATGCAACTTGCACTTCTGGTGAACCAGTATCGCCTTCTGCGGTTTGATATTCAGCGACTACTGCTGATTTTTCTGTAGCTGATAAAGCCATTTTCTTTTCCTTTCTATAACAAAGTTAATATGCGAAACAAACTATATGATTAAGCTTGTCGTTAAATTCAGCCTGACCGTGCATATATACAGACAGGCTAGCTTTGGATTTAAGCTTATAACTAACAGTTTAAACCCATTAAATGACTAACACTCTCGAAAGAATATTCGCCATCTAATCTCTTAAGATCAGCAACACTACATCTGTAACCGATCACAATTATTTATTTAATGACCTGTTGCAATTAACCGCTTTGCACCAACTCGACCATCATCTAAAATCTCGCCAATACCAATAAACTCTGGCACTGCGTCATCGCCCTCTAACTGGCGATATAATCTCACTATACCTTCACTTGGCGCCGGGCTAATCTGAACAGCCTGACCCTGCAACATAAAATAACTCGCAGTTTCGCCTAAAGTAACTGCAGGAAAATGCTGTAGTGCACTGTCCGCAGGAAATAAAAGCTGATCCAGTGCTTCTTCGCCCTGCTCTTCAGCTATTGCTTCAAGCTCTGCCAGTGGTATTGCCTGTGGTTCATCATAAGGTCCGGCTATAACACGCCGCAACATACTCACATGAGCACCACAACCTAACACCAAACCTAAATCTTCAGCAATGGAACGAACATAAGTTCCTTTGCTACAGTGAACATAAATATCAACTTCTGGCTGCCCGCCAGTTTGCTCACTGCTACGAAAACCGTCTAAGCGAATGTCATAAAGCGTTACTTTACGAACCTTGCGCTCAACTTCAATGCCCTGTCTAGCTAATTTATATAATGGCTGACCATTATGTTTTAGCGCCGAGAACATTGATGGTATTTGTTCTATCTCACCCTTAAAAGCCACTAACGCTTTTTCGATGGCAGCTTCGGTTACAAGCGATGCATCTCGTGTTTCTAATACTTCGCCTTCGGCATCACCACTGGCGGTAATAACACCTAGAGTAAATGTACTTTTGTATGCTTTATCTGAATCCAACAAAAACTGTGAAAATTTTGTCGCTTCACCAAAACATAATGGCAATACACCGGTTGCCAATGGATCTAAACTACCGGTATGACCCGCTTTTTTTGCATTGTATAAACGCTTAGCAATCTGCAACGAACGATTCGAGCTTTGACCAATAGGCTTATCTAAAATCAAAATGCCATTAAGCGCTCTACCGCGACGATTTTTTGCCACAGAATTTATTCGCTGTCTTGCTGATCATCGTGAGCGGCAGATTTTTTATCTGCATCAACAGCACGTTCAATCAAGTTTGATAAATGCTGACCGCGACCAACACTGCTATCAAAAAAGAACCGCAACCTTGGTGTTGTACGCGCATTATTATTACGCGCTAACTGTGTCCGCAAAAATCCCGCAGCTTTATTTAACGCATCAATAGCTTCAGCAGCGTCTTTTTCGGTCTCTTTACCTAACACCGTCATATAAACTTTGGCATGAGCTAAATCACGACTAACTTCTACATCAGTGACACTAACCATGCCTACACGCGGATCACGTATTTCAAACTGTATCAGCGTTGCCAATTCCTGTTTTAAGAAATCACCAACTCGCTGCGTACGACTATATTCTCTTGCCATTACAACTGTACCTAAACTTATAAATAAGCGTTAAAGTTTACAGCTAGCGCTATTTTTATAACTGTAAACAATTATAAAGTTCGCGCTATCTCTTTCACTTCATAAACTTCAATCTTATCGCCTGATTTAACATCAGTGTAATTTTTCACGCCGATACCACATTCCACGCCATTGCGAACTTCATTAACATCATCTTTAAAGCGACGTAAAGATTCCAATTCGCCTTCATAGATAACAACATCTTCGCGCAATACACGAATTGGGTGGCTCTTGAATAGAGTACCTTCAATTACCATACAGCCTGCAATCAAACCAAACTTAGGCGATGTAAATACATCACGCACTTCAGCAGTACCTTTGATCTCTTCTCGCAATTCAGGGCTTAACATACCTGACAATGCTTGCTTAACATCGTCAATCAAATCATAAATAACGCTGTAGTAACGAAGATCGATACCTTCATTTTCTGCCAGTTTACGCGCGCTACCATCAGCTCGAACGTTGAAACCGAACACAACAGCGCCAGACGTTGCTGCCAAGCTCATGTCAGTTTCAGTAATACCACCAACACCCGATGAAACAATATTCACCTGTACTTCCTCATTACCCATTTCGAGCAATGAAGAACGAATAGCTTCCAATGAACCACGTACATCAGCCTTAACAACAAGGTTAAGCATTTTGCATTCTTCTGCTCCCATATTGGCGAACATATTTTCTAGCTTAGCGGCCTGCTGGCTTCTCTC
>CALBVI010000106.1 GCA_937969395.1 uncultured Spongiibacteraceae bacterium
CCGTGCATACCCAACATACCAATAAACTGATAATCAGTGGCTGGATAAGCTCCCAAGCCCATCAGAGTATTAGTTACTGGGTAGTTCAATTCTTTTGCTAATGCGACCAACTGCTCACTGCCATTACCTTGAATAACACCACCGCCAGTATAAATAACAGGGCGTTTAGCACCCAACAATAGCTGCACTGCTTTTTTGATTTGCCCCGAATGACCGCGTGTCGCCGGCGTATAAGAGCGCATTTTTACTTTTTCAGGGTAGCAATACTCAAACTTATCAACCGGGTTAGTAATGTCTTTTGGAAGATCAATAACAACAGGCCCCGGACGCCCAGTAGAGGCCAAGTAAAAAGCCTTCTTAATCGTCTCAGGAATATCCTTAGCATGCTTCACCAAGAAGCTATGTTTTACCACCGGTCGAGAAATACCGACCATATCGGTTTCTTGGAAGGCATCACCACCAATCAGGTGACTTTGAACCTGCCCCGACAGCACAACCATAGGAATAGAGTCCATATAAGCTGTTGCAATACCGGTAATTGCATTGGTTGCACCGGGCCCTGAAGTAACGAGTACAACACCAGGTTTACCTGTTGCACGGGCATAACCATCAGCAGCATGAGTCGCTGCTTGCTCGTGCCGCACTAGGACATGAGGGACTTTACCCGTCCGAAATAATGCATCATAAATATGTAATACCGCACCACCTGGATAACCAAAGATAAATTCAACACCTTCGTCTTCCAATGCGCGCGCGATCATCTCGCCACCCGATAACATTTCCACTGAAACAACCTCTTTTACAATAAATATCAGTGTTATAAAAAAATGAGAATGTGCGATCCAGCGTATTAAACGCATAGCGACTTCATTTTTCTCCTATTGAAAATAAGAGAAATAAAATTAAGTCTTTTGGATTGTACAAACCCACAACCAAAAACAGTGTCTCCCTAGTTCAAAACTGGGAACACACCAAGAGCGATAACGCCATTGTGACGATTGAATCGTCAGTGCCATGCATGGATGATGCTATGGCGGCATTCTCGCAACACAGGTCGTGTGTTTGCAGAGTGAAGGGAGCGTCCCGCAGTCAAAACCGGTAAGTTAAGACTCGACGCTAATATTGACTACCGGTAAGCAACCAATATTGGCTATCAACTTTCAAGGAGGATATTTTGAATTAGATAAATCTAATGTCAACTGTATTCACGACTAAAAGCGCCATTTTATTAAATAATGCTTCTTTATTAGTAAAATTAGCTATTAATTCCTTTCTTAAAATTCGTTTTTTGCCATAATTGGCCTAACGAAATAGCACTAACAAAGAGTTTGCTACCATGAATACATTAATAAAAGCTCTAATCGCAGCCATAGTATTAAGTGGCCCATTAATGCTTAACGCCGAAACCAATGGACACTACCGCTGGGTTGATGACCAAGGCAACGTTAAATATTCCGATCGTCCGCCAGCAGGCGTGGAAGCAGAGTTCATTAAATTTGCCGCCTCGAGAACAAGCAAAGCCTCGAATCAATCAGCAGCAGAAAATAGCGAAACACCATCAAAATCAACCCCTACAGCGCAAATACCAGAAAAACTAGAAGTCATGCAGGCAAAAGACCCCAAATTATGCGCACAGGCAAAGCAAAATCTTAAAGCACTAGACGGCGCCAGAATTAGAATTACTGAACCCGACGGTTCTCAGCGTTTTTTATCCGAAGAAGAGAAAGAAGACCAACGTGATAATGCGCGTAAATTTATGGATATTAACTGCTAGCGCTCAACTTTCTCAAATCCATAAAAAAGGGCTGTAAACAGCCCTTTTTTATGGATTTGAGAAAACTAAATATCGAACTGTCATTACTGATAACAATACCATTGCTAACTATTTAGTTACTGACAACTAAACTCAACAAGATCAGTATCAGCATTTAATGAACAGCAAATTGTATCCCCCGGTGAAAACTTACCTTGCAGCAGACTCTGCGCCAACGGGTTCTCTAGATACTGTTGAATAGCTCTTTTTAAAGGTCTGGCGCCATAAACAGGATCAAATCCAATATTGCTTATTTTATCCAACACCTCATCACTCAACTCTAGTTTCAGTTCCTTATTCATTAGACGTTGCCTTAAAATATCAATTTGAATATCAGCAATGCCTCTAATCTGCTCTCTTCCTAACGGATGAAAAACAACCGACTCATCAATACGATTAATAAACTCTGGCCGAAAATGATCTCCTACCACAGTCATTACTGCCTGTTTCATTTTTTCGTAATTATCTTCAGAGGCTAAATCCTGAATTAAATCCGAGCCTAAGTTCGAGGTCATAACAATAACCGTATTACGAAAATCAACCGTACGTCCTTGACCATCCGTTAGACGACCATCTTCAAGCACCTGTAATAAAATATTAAATACGTCTGGGTGAGCCTTCTCAACTTCATCCAACAGTAGCAACGAATAAGGTTTACGGCGTACAGCTTCCGTCAAGTAACCTCCCTCTTCATAACCTACATAGCCGGGAGGAGCACCTATTAATCTAGCAACAGAATGCTTCTCCATAAATTCAGACATATCGATACGCACCATTGCCTCTTGCGAATCAAACAAAAACTCGGCTAACGCTTTGCACAACTCTGTTTTACCAACGCCTGTTGGCCCTAAAAATAAAAACGAACCATTAGGGCGACTTTCATCTGACAAGCCCGCCCGCGATCTTCTCACCGCATTTGAAACAGATTCAACGGCCTGCGATTGGCCAATCACTTTCTTATGCAGCGACTCTTCCATCCGCAATAATTTTTCACGTTCTCCCTCCAGCATTTTTGCCACAGGAATACCGGTCCACCGCGAAACGACTTCAGCTACCTCTTCATCGGTCACTTTGTTTCGCAACAAAGTCATCTCCATCATTTCAGCTTGACCAGCCATATCGAGGTTTTTTTCTAACTCGGGAATGATGCCGTATTGCAACTCAGACATTCGGGTTAAGTCACCAGCGCGACGAGCAGACTCCAAGTCCATTCGCGCTTGCTCCAAGTCACTCTTAATTTTTTGCGAGCCGTGCAACGCCGCTTTTTCGGCTTTCCAAATTTCTTCTAAGTCAGCAAATTCTCGTTCAGCTTTTTCTATATCGCGATTCAAAATGGCCATTTGTTTTTTTGCTGAGATATCAGAATCTTTTTTTACTGCTTCGCGTTCAATTTTCAATTGAATTAATTTTCGTTCCAAACGATCCATATCTTCTGGCTTAGAATCAATCTCCATGCGGATACGACTACCCGCCTCATCAATTAAATCAATCGCTTTATCTGGAAGTTGTCGGTCAGTAATATAACGCTGCGATAATTTTGCCGCAGCAATAATCGCTGAATCAGTAATATCAACGCCGTGATGAACTTCATAGCGCTCTTTTAATCCTCTCAAAATAGCAATGGTATCTTCTTCGTTAGGCTCATCGACCTGTACTTTTTGAAAACGTCTTTCTAATGCAGCATCTTTTTCTAAGTACTGACGGTATTCGTTAAGCGTTGTGGCACCGACACAATGTAATTCTCCTCTCGCCAATGCAGGCTTCAACATATTACCTGCATCCATTGAGCCCTCAGCCTTACCCGCACCAACCATCGTATGCAATTCATCAATAAATAGAATCACTCGACCTTCTTGTTTTTCCAGCTCATTGATAACTGACTTTAACCGTTCCTCAAATTCACCACGAAATTTCGCCCCGGCCAATAAAGAACCTAAATCTAAAGACAGTAAGCGCTTATCTTTTAATCCTTCCGGCACTTCACGATTAACAATACGCTGAGCAAGACCCTCAACAATAGCTGTTTTACCAACACCGGGTTCACCAATGAGTACCGGATTATTTTTTGTTCGACGCTGCAATACTTGAATTGTACGGCGAATTTCATCATCGCGACCGATAACAGGATCAAGCTTCCCCTCTTCAGCAAGAGCAGTTAAATCAATAGTATATTTATCTAATGCCTGCCTAGACTCTTCAGCAGCTGGATCATTAACAGATTCACCGCCACGCATTTTATCAATCGCACGCTGCAAAGATTCTTTACTAACACCTGCATCAGAAAAAATATGGCTAATCGAAAGATTGGCATCAAAGATTGCCAGCACGACTAATTCCGAGGAGACATAGGCATCATTATTTTTTTGCGAAAGCTTATCTGCGAGATTTAATACTCTGCCTAAGTCATTAGACATATGCACATCACCCGTTGAATTAGATACTGTGGGTAACGCTTTTAACTCTTGAGAAATCGCTTCATTAAGGCCCTGTAAATTAGCACCGCTTTGGCTTAGTAACGGTTTTACCGAACTGTTTTTTTGGCTCAACAATGCCGACACTAAATGTAGAGGTTCGATATAACTATGATCTTTGCCTAACGCCAAAGACTGCGCATCAGCTAATGCTGCTTGTAAATTATTGGTAAGACGATCTATTCGCATGACACATATCCTTCATTAAAACCATCAAATAATTCAGACCCTATTTTAAATAGCCTAAATAATAAATTAATTGGTATTCATGGTTTTTAATTCAAACTTAATTAACGTAACTCTTAAATGAGGGCCTAATAACAGAATTCAAGCGCAACCGACAAAAACTTGATTTAGATTAATTTCTTTTATAACTTACTTTTGTTTTTTTTATAAATGAGCGTGACCATTCTTCCTGTTTCACCATCACGTCGGTACGAAAAAAAATCTTTTCCTTGAGAGAAACTACAATAATGACCACCAAAAACCCTCTCAATGCCAATAGCACGCAAACGTACTTCAGCTAATTGATAAAGGTCGGCTAGGTAATGATTTTCTTTTCGTGAACTAGGTATAAAAGCTTGCTCAGTGAGTTCCTTCTGCTCTAGTCTTGCCTGGTCTAAAAAGGCCTGCCTCACTTCAGCACCCACTTCAAATTGCTGCTGACTAATAGCAGGCCCCATCCAAGCTAATATGTTTTTTTTGGGTACTGAGAAATGCTCGAGGGTGGACTCAATAACACCATCCGCTAAACCACGCCAACCCGCATGTACCGCCGCGATCTCTTCACCATTCTCAGAACATAACAATATCGGCAAGCAATCCGCGGTCATTACTGCACATGCGACACCTGACGAACGTGTAAAACAAGCATCAGCTCTAGGTATAGGATCGTTAATTTTAGACTGAGAAGCATTTTGAGTTGGCGACTCAAGACAAAAGACCTTACTACCGTGTACCTGCTCCAACCACTGGATACTCTTTAAATCAGAGT
>CALBVI010000107.1 GCA_937969395.1 uncultured Spongiibacteraceae bacterium
CAAAAAAACCTTAAGTGTTGATTTAGAATTATTGAATAATGATAACGCGTTCAAGAGTTTGTAGTTATTCGCCACTTTTGTTTGTTGCCCGTCTTTTATCCATCAAACAACAAAGGTAAACGATTGGAACAACTCTTCGTCGCTGTATCGCTGTTCTCTTACTCCACATAGCAGGGAAACTTTTAGCATCCCGCTTAGCTTTAAGAACCGTCTTAAAATGACCATATTAAGAGACAACCAAGCGACACTTAAAATATTAAGTATATATGTACTGGAAGCAGCAGATAAAACAGAATACCCAACATGCTTTAACATAAGTCGACACTAAATTTAGATGACCATGATAAACAGAAAAAGGATGAATAAACCATCCCCACCCCAAAGGGCGGGGTATTTTCCGTGCCAACCATCAAGCATTGCTATCTGACGATCGTCATATAACTTTTGCGACTTAGCAAAGACAGGGAAGTCTACAGAGACTCTAGTTAGGCACGAGTATATTCCTGCCGATGAGTAATACACTCCCCCATAGTGTGAATGTCCTTAGCCAAGTTGACCGGATAGGCCTGTAGCGTATAAGGAACATTAATCTTAAAAACCAACCTGATTCAACCGCTTTAGAGTAGCTTTTGAGCATTTTAGCATCTGAAACACCTAGCTTAGCTGAATAACACCGTTCAAATAAAAGCACCTGTCGAACAATGCGCTTAGACGCTTCCCAACTGTCACTAATAGATCTGTTCATATTAAGACCTATTTGATTGCTGTCATGCTGCCTATAAAGCAATGTGGCATTAGGTACAAAATCAACTAAACCTTGAGCACACGCCACCAGTGCACACCACCAATCAAACATTACAATATCTTCTTGATACTCAAGACTGCTGACTAACGACCGATTCAATGCCATAGACGCACCCTGAACACAATTCCGAAACAGCGCTGAAGATAAACTTTTTGCATGTTCTGGAGATATATTCTGGCTTACCCAGAACGATTTTCGCCCACTATCACTTTCAGGGTACCAGACAACGGCATCGGAAAAAATCAGATGCGGAAAATCTACCTCCATCATTCTCTCGCGAAACAGGTGAAGCTTGTCCGAGAGCCAGATGTCATCCTGGTCCGACAGCAAAACATATCCCGCTGTAGTCCTAGATATACCATGGAAAAAATTTTGAACAACTCCCTGACCGGGACCAAAAAAAACCTCGACAGCAGCAGCACTCTCTTCAGAAACCTCTCTAATAATGTCGACCGTCGAGTCGGTGGAACCATCATCAGAAACAATGACACGATCAGAAGGTGAGAGCTGGTTTAATATACTTTCCAGTTGGCTCCGGATATATCTCTCACCATTATACGTAAGAATTAATACTTCTACCGACCCTGTGTATTTTTCTATATTACTCAAAACCAATACCTTTAACAGGAAGAAAAGTACTCCGAGCTGGTTGAACTTTACACTGATTCACTCCAACTTATCTATACCCAGAAAAGTTATAACCGCCAACTTCTGGAAGTATCAATCTATAAGCCGAAAGGAATAATCTTCCTTTATCCTAGATAAATGAGGGTTATAAAATGGGTCATTAGCAAGAACAACCGGCCAAGCTCCCCACATATAATCTCTCTCTTTCTTGTAACGCACCCTCTTTTCCTTTGAGGCCCGATCGCTTCCACGGCTTAATGACTCATGATGATAAAGCTTCGCATGTGGCATATAAATATTTGAATATCCAGCAGACCTAACCTTCAAACAAAAATCAACATCATTGTACGCCACCTTTAGATCCACAGCATTTAGACCGCCGACATTCTGAAATAACTCTTTCTCAACTAACAAACAAGCCGCCGTTACAGCCGACACCTCTCTTGAGACTTGTAACTGCCCAAAGTATCCCATTTCATCTGAACGAAAATAGCGAAAGGGGTGTCCAGCTACGTTACCTAGACCGCACACGATACCCGCATGCTGAATTGTTTCATCTGCATACAGCAGCATAGGCCCAACACAGCCAACCTCTAGCCGAGTCGCGTAACACAGCATATCTTCCAGCCAGCTTGAAGAAATAACTTCCACATCATTATTCACCAAGCAAACATACTCCCCATCCGATAACGAAACACCAAAGTTATTTATGGCGGAAAAGTTAAACTCATCATCGTACCTGTGTACTTCAATCCTCGGCTCTGCTTCAATTTCTGCGAAATAATCAAAGGTTCGCTGATCAACTGACTGGTTGTCAATGATATAGATATTATAATTATCGTAGTTTGTACGCTTCAGTATTGATTCTATACAACGTGCTGTGACATCGACCATATCCCGGGTAGGAACAATTATAGAAACCTTAGGATTAATACCTTCGGCCATGGGATAGAGTAACTTTAGAGTATTATTCTTTAATACCTGAAACGAAAAATCTTGATTTGAACTTATGAATTCTTTCAACAGATCTAATCTACTAAATTCGTCTTTCATAGAAAAGGGTAGCGAATAAGCAACCTCAGCATATCTCGATATCTTTGGCGATGTATAGTTTGATAAATACCATAAAATAAACCTTTCTGCTGTGACAGTATCTTTATCTAGTGCCTCCTTATCACTTAGCCAATCATCCACTACAACCTTACTTACCAATAAAAAGGATGAGACATAAAAAGTACTAAGAAATAGCTCAAAATCCCATTGAGGTTTAAAGTATGGCATCACCCTCGAACCATCTTCTTCCAAATAATCATTATCAAAATATATGACATCAGAATCTTTAAATTGGAACGTAGCTTGTTCAATAATACGATCGCAAAACTCTACGGGAACAACATCTTTCGACGAAATAACAATCCAGTCACCCTGCAAGAGTTCTAAAGGCTCATTATTATTAGCAAAACTCAGAAACCCATAGATATTTTCAGGTTCTCCCAACTTCAACAACCTCTTTCTCTGAGCCTCTAACCAAAAACAGTAATCACTGCTACGGTAAACTGCCACAAATCTTTCGGCCACTCCAAAAATACCGTTCTCTTTTAGCGACAAGAAGCTTCCGAGAATAAAACTACCAAATGAACCGCCATGATCTTTATAAGAACGATACTTCTTTCGTATTTTTGATAAAAAATAATTTAAGAACACGCTACTACCTATATTTCTAAACTGAAACGGACAGATGGACCAATATCAATTTCCACCAATATAAATGAGCCCCTGCCTAGTATCATCGACCTCCAGAATCAAACTATCTCCCTCCTTCCAGCTATCGAGCCGTGCTCTAAACCCGACATACGCCCTCCTTGGAGATAAGCATCTAGCGAGACTCTTTTCGAAACCAGACGCTTTTATTTGTGAGACTAAAACTCCATTGTGAATTATATTTATCAATAGCGGAGCCTCCTCACCGATCCGAAAAGCAAAGCCATGGACCAAGCCGACATCATTTTTACTCCAGGCCCCATGCGTAAACGGAAGTCCACTCCTTTTTAGAATAATTCGTTGATCGAACTGGCTTTTCATCCTCTGGTAGAGCTGAACATCATTAGCATTTAATATTCTTATCTGCTCCTCCACATCGCAATCAAGATCTAGCTTCCTTTTTTGCCGATTGGGTGCAAAGTTCTCAGTCAACACAGGCAAATCAAAATCCACTACTTCGTTAAATAAGCTTAACGACTGTTCATATTGCTCTGTCAAGCCGAT
Source organism: uncultured Spongiibacteraceae bacterium (assembly GCA_937969395.1). Taxonomy (GTDB): domain Bacteria; phylum Pseudomonadota; class Gammaproteobacteria; order Pseudomonadales; family Dasaniaceae; genus Oceanicoccus. The sequence continues at coordinate 3,698 of CALBVI010000107.1, forward strand.
AAAGCCCAAGGCCGGCCAATGAACACCGCTGAAATACCTATTGAGTATATTAATATGCTTAGTTTGACGGCAGAAATCTATTAAATCTTTTTTGTAGTTCTTGTGTCTCTGGTGATGAAGGTATTCAGAAACAACACGCCGCACAGGATCTCTTACAAAGGTTACAACATTCGATAATTCAAAAAGAGGGCCATACCGTTCGAAATGAAAGTGCCCTGCCATA
>CALBVI010000108.1 GCA_937969395.1 uncultured Spongiibacteraceae bacterium
CTGAATTCTTCAAAGGCAAATTGGTCTTGGTGGAGTTTACCGAGGCGTTCATTTGGGGTGATGGTAATGTTGCCAGCACTGGGTGTCAGGCTGCCATCAAGGATCTTCATGAAAGTAGATTTACCGCAGCCATTTGCGCCAATGAGTCCGTAGCGATTACCGCCACCAAACTTAGCAGAAATATTTTCGAATAAAGGTTTAGCACCAAATTGCATGGTGATATTTGCGGTTGTGATCAAGGGTAGTTCCTACATTTGTCGTTGTTGAAAATGGAAATTTTTCTACTGCATTTAACTGCATCTTTAGATCGCATAAGCGACCTAAAGATTGCGTGCATAACTCAGCTTTATTTTGCAGGCGTACTATAGGGATTTAGACGGCTTTCGTCGAGCAGAAATCATACTAAATTGCGCTGTAGCTAGCCCCGTAATTGACTCTATAGCTAGACTTAGAGCTTTCTAACTTTGAATTTTCGGCCTTTGATTTTGCCGTTAATTAATCGACCTAATGCGTTGTCCGCAGTATGTCGCTCAATCGCAACATAGGCGCTGTTTTCTAGCACTTCAATCTTACCGACTGCACTGCCATCGATGCCGGCGTCTTTCGTCAAAGCGCCCAATATATCGCCAGGTCGCACCTTTTGTTTGCGTCCAGCAGAAATACAGAGTGTGGCGTAAGCTGGTGGCTGCATGTATTTGTTGTTGTCAGGTAATGCATCGACAGATTTATAATCTATTTTGCGTTGCTGAAATTCGGAGATGGCCTCTATCTTGTAGCGCTCGGAATCTGTAAATAAATTAATCGCCAAGCCACTTTTACCGGCACGGCCTGTTCGTCCGATACGGTGCGTGTATATATCGGGGTCACGGGGTAATTCAAAGTTAACAACAGCGGGGAGGTCATCAATGTCTAGGCCGCGAGCGGCAACATCTGTTGCTACCAATACCTGACAACTTTGCTGCTTGAATTCAATCAGTACTTGATCTCTGTCGCGCTGTTCCATGTCGCCATGTAGTGCTTTCACACTAATGTTTTCGTTATTAAGGTGCTCGCACACATCCCGCACAGTCTGTTTGGTATTGCAAAAAACAACCGCGCCATTAGGTTGGAAGTGGTGAAGTAGTGTCAGAAGGCTTTCGCGCTTTTCATTTTTCTTACAGAGAAAAAACTGTTGCTCGATATGCTGCTCGCTATGAATAGATTCAACCACTATTTGCATGGGGTTGGTTTGAAATCGAGCGCTTAATTTTTTAATGTTTTCAGGGAATGTTGCTGAAAACAGCAGTGTTTGGCGCTTTTCTGGCAAGTCTTTAATAATGTCTTCGATATCATCAACAAAGCCCATTTCTAGCATTCTATCTGCTTCGTCTAATACGAGGGTGGTTGCTCTTGTTAGTATTAAGGTCTTTTTGCGCAGGTGATCTTTTAAGCGTCCTGGCGTTCCGACAATGACGTGTGCGCCATGCTCTAGTGAGCCTATCTGTGGGCCAATAGATTGTCCGCCACAAAGGGTTACGACTTTAATGTTGGGTTGGTAGCGCGCTAAGTTTCGTATTTCCTTCGCTACTTGCGTAGCCAACTCACGTGTAGGGCAAATAATAAGGGACTGAGCGCCAAAATCTCTTGGGTTGAGCTTGTTTAATAATGGAATACCGAATGCTGCTGTTTTACCACCACCGGTTTTAGCTTGGCCAATGATGTCATTGCCAGAAAGTGCAGGGGGCAGCGCTTTGGCTTGAATAGCAGTCATCTGCTGATAGCCAAGACGAGTTAGATTTTCAACTTGTGCAGGAGATAGTCCAAGAGTGGAAAAGGAAAAGTCAGTCAAAATCGTCTCGATATTTTAGCGCTAAGTTTAAAGGGCGCGAAGTATATCAGATTGACGTTTTTCTCGTGGTGTTAATTATGCCAGCGGTAACTGCTTTTCAGCGGGGTGCAGCAGAAGCTGCTAATGTTAAGTTAGTTCTTTATTTTCAGTAAGTTACAAGCCCTAGTTAATGCAGTTAATTTAAAGTAATTTCTTGGTGCAGGTGCGTGGCATAAGCCAGTTTATTCACCCTTAGCTCGTTTTTAGATTTATCTAATAAGTAAGATAACAGCACGTCACCCGAATTAATCGATAATTTATTACTCACCTGTAAACGTAGAGGTTCATTTGATCCACTGGCTATAAGCAAAGCAGGATGAGCCTTGGCTCCTTGCGCTTTTATTGGAGCATATGTCACCCTGTCGGCTTGCTTTGTTAGTACCAGATGGATATTCCCTTGTGGATCGCGCTCTAGCCGATTAATTTGCCATAGTTGTTCTTGTTCATATTCTTCCATTTCGACGGCGTTATCTGCTGAAGTTTGACGACTCAGTGTTCTGACCAATAAAACGGGCAAACCTACATCAAATAAAATACCAGCCTTATGTTCTGCGGTCTGCAACCTAATCGTTGTATCGCTTTCATCGGCGCATAACCACGGCGATTTACTGGCTATAGGTTTAGCGGTTTTTTCAGTTTTCTCACTCACTTCTGGATTGTCTGCTTTTTTTGCGTTTTTACCCACTCTTCTGGTTGTTAATTCATATTGATATTTAAAATAGAGCGCGCAGCTTTCTAATCCTGAAAATGCTTTTAATTCGATCGGTCGATAAGCCCTGTAAACCGGTAAAGTTTCATCGTTTTCCATGGCTGTGATCAATTTGTTAAGCGTACTTAGCAAAGCTAAACAACAACCTTTGCTGATAGCCGCAAAAGCTGAACAAGTATGCGGATCTGATTGATTGCGAGTAATGCTTTCGATGATTTCTTGATAATCTAATTTAATTTGGTTTAAAAACGGTGCGGCTAAAATATAATGACTGCTCATTGTGTCGATCGTAGAAGCAGAAGGTTCAGCAGATACTGAAGCAGGGGCCTGATGCAATGTTAAGACTCCTGCCTTATCACCCGCTTGAGAGAGCCAATAACTCTGGGTTACTTGGTCCAATTTATCGTCGGCAATGACGCCAAGCAGCGGCAATTGTAATTCAATATATTCAAAGAAAACTTTTTGCTGCCTTGATGATAAATAATATGAATCGAATGCTAAGCCAATTTGATAGCGCACGAATAATTGCTTAATGCTTGTTTCTTTGCTTAGGCATTCGCTACGAGAGTTTTGATTGAGAAAGTCTGGTTCGTATTGCTTAAGTGCTGTATATAAGCGGTTAATGACTTTTGCTGAGCCTAACGGTTGCTGCATATGTAAAACTTGTGCAAGTCGCTGCTCTAGCAAGAGTAAGTCAAAAATCCGAAAAGCAATCGTATTTGCCTTTGTATGCTGTGTTGCATAAACGACATTGCTAGATTCGTAAATAACACTATAAACTTGTTTGTAACCAGTAATTAATAACCTTAAAACTGAGGGGCAATGAGCCTGTAGTTCTAGGCGTTTAGCATCATTCGGAGAGGAGGGCTTACGCTCGACACTGTCGATAAAAAGATTAAGGCGTTTAACAAGCGGCGCGCAGTAACTATCCAATAGTTCTAGGCGATTACTATTTGAAAGCTTAGTCTTACTGAGTTGTAATAAATCTTTATCGGCTTTTTTAAAAATGGTATTCGTTGCTTTACCTTTTCCCTCAAACAACTGACCAATGTCTCTGTTAGTCACTATTGTGCTAGCTTCGTTTTTTACTTTTTGATTGGCAAAAATAAAATCTAATGTAATTTCTCTATCCGGTAAATTGCGACCTGAGTATTCGTCAAACTGTGCCTTTCCTTGCAACAAGGTTGTTTTAGTAAAGCGTGACAATTTACTTCTAAAATCTTTAGGCTCTAACTCTTCCTTGGGTGTCGGTTCTTCGATAGGCGGGGCTGCTATAAATAAATCAGGATTGAGCTCAATATTTGCAATCATATTGCTTGCTACGGTTGCCAATCCCGTGCCCCCCGTTGCTACTTCTATCCCGGCAACAGGGGAGAGTGCGTCCTGTTGCAGTGGGCGATTTATGAATATATCAAAATCAATTTCTTTGACTTCCGGTTGAGCTCTAGTGTTTGCAGCACTGTCTTTAACGATGGCTTTCTTTACTTGGATTTTAGGCGCTGAGATCCCTTGCCCCTTATCTGCCTTTAAAGCTTGCTCCAAGTCAGTTTCACTACCAAAAATAGCATCTTCGTAATGCGCTTTTGTCTCAATTTCAATTTCATAATCATCATAGCTTTTAAGTGGGACCGCTTTTGCCGCACGTTTGAGCTCAAGACTGGCATCGCTATTGTCTTGGTATGACTTATTGCTGCCTTTATTAGCAGAGGTTCGCTTAACCGGTATTTTTGGTGGGCCGCTGTTATTGCTCATTAATGATAATTTCTTGCTTAAATGTACCTAAAGAATAGTCAATAAGTAGCTTTATGGTCAAAAGTTAGGATGTTTAATGTGTTTTCTCGCTTTTTTAGTCTACTTTATAGCCAAAGAGGACGTTATTGTGTATTTTTAGCGCTTCATTCGTATAACAAACACACGTAAGCATATTAAATGACGACTAAGAACTGCAAAAGCAGCCGGTCATCAGGGAAGAGGTCTGACCAAGATAGCATGCTTGATGCCTGGGTATTAACATCCAGACGTGAGGGCGATAGCATTGCTGGCTGGAAAATCGATAGTTTGTACCGCAATTGTAAGAGGCAGCTGGAAAATAGTGAGCGCTGCCAAGTCACTTCTTTTTGTTACCCCCCTGGCGCCAAGGTAATTAAGGCAAAATTATCCCGCATTGCAGCCGACTAGTCGATTGCTAGTAAATAATAAATCTCTACAAACAAGTTTACAGCTAATACCTTTCCTTATTGCTAATCTAGTTTTTGCCATAATATAACGCCCCCTAACTATCCTCCTTAGCAGCTGTATTAACGCTATAGCGGCACTTATTCCTCTTTTTTACTCAAAATCAGCATCGACCAGTTAACAAAACTGAACAATTCTTCTGGCTTTTTACAAATGTGAATCTTTCATAAAGGCGCCCTTAGGGCTTGCGCGCGCAAAATTAATTGATGTATAGTCTCTGCAGTAAATGGGAACCGCAGTATATTTGGCCACGGATATGGTGAACCCTACTAAAAATAATGAGAACGCTATGTTTACTTTATTGATTGATCTGGCCGCACTTATCACTCTGGGCATCGTTGCGCATCACACCGTTAAAATCATGTTAGATAACAACAGTAACCATCATTCCAAGAAAAAGATTAGTTAATCTTTAATTTGATAAATTACACCAATACGGGCTTTAGCTGGATACCGCTCTCTGTGATGTAATCTAGCTGGTTTTACCTATTTCTTTACCTACGTCTATATGGCCGCAATCGAAAGCTATTCAGCTTTGATTGCTCCTTTAGATTGAAATAGTAATATTTCGACTACCTATTTACAGCCTAACTGGAACCTCTCAGCTGCGGTTAGATATATGTAGCTTATTCGGCATTGCGATTAGCTGCTAAGTCGTATACTTTTACGCGCTACTCGCCTTATTATCGCTGTTGACCAGAGCTCTTCCATGTTTAGCTATTTCGAACGTCTAATAAACCCCTTTCCAGAACCTAAAAACGAACAACCTCCTACCGGAATTGTTCAGTTTTGCCGTCATTACACACACGGTATTGAACGCTTTTTAATCATTATGTCGGTATTGACTGCGATAACTGCAGTTGGTGAAGCGCTATTGTTTGGCATGCTCGGTCATATTGTTGATTGGCTTACAGTAAAAGATCCCAGCGAGTTTTTTCAAGAGGAGTGGCCCACCTTATTGGCTATGACTTTATTTGTGCTGGTTTTCATGCCTATTGCGGTCGTTTTACAGTCACTTGTTATGCATCAAACATTGATGGGCAACTTTCCTATGATGGTGCGATGGCTATCTCATCGATATCTATTAGGTCAGAGCTATAGCTTTTTTCAAAATGAATTTAGCGGTCGGATAGCAACCAAAGTCATGCAAACCGCATTGGCAGTACGTGAATCAGTAATGAAATTACTGCATGTGATGTTGTTTGTGGTGGTTTACTTAACGACAACACTTGTTCTGGTTGCTAGCTCAGATTTACGTTTAAGCATGCCATTAATTATTTGGCTAATACTTTATATTTTCTTGTTGAAATACTTCGTGCCACGTCTGCAGAAAATTTCTATGGATCAAGCTGATGCCCGATCCACGATGACAGGGCGTGTCGTTGACAGCTACAGTAATATTTTAACGTTAAAATTATTTTCTCAGCACCGCAGGGAATCTAATTACGTAAAAGAGGGTATGGATGCTTTTTTGAACACTGTACATCCACAAATGCGCTTGGTGACAACACTTAATGCCTGCGTATGGATACTGAATATGTTTATGGTATTTAGTGTCGGCGCCTTAGGAATCTATTTATGGATGGAAGGGGCAATCACACCTGGGGCTATCGCTATAGCGCTCAGTTTAGCGATACGTTTGACCGGCATGTCTCATTGGATAATGTGGGAGGTGAGTAATTTATTTGAAAATATAGGTACCGTTAAAGATGGCATGAATACGCTATCAAAACCTTACACCGTTGTTGATAAAGAAGAATCTAAATCATTAGCCATCACTCACGGAAAAATTCATTTTAAAGAAATTGATTTTTATTACAGCCAAGAAACTAGAGTTTTTAATAACTTAAATTTGGTTATCGCCCCTGGTGAGAAGATTGGCATTGTCGGTCGGTCTGGTGCAGGGAAATCGACACTGGTTAATCTATTATTACGTTTCTATGACTTTGATAACGGCAGCATTGAAATTGATGGCATTGATATCCGTGATGTAAGCCAGGAAAGTTTAAGAAGTAATATTGCCGTCGTCACGCAAGATACATCATTACTGCATAGATCTGTTCGAGAAAATATAATGTTTGGCCGACCGGATGCCAGTGAAGAGGATATGTTAAGAGCCGCAAAATTTGCTAAGGCACACAGCTTTATTGAAGAATTATCTGATATCAAAGGTCGGCGTGGCTATGATGCGCATGTAGGTGAGCGCGGTGTTACTTTGTCAGGAGGACAGCGGCAGCGTATTGCTATAGCGCGAGTATTATTAAAAGATGCGCCAATTTTAGTTTTAGATGAAGCAACC
>CALBVI010000109.1 GCA_937969395.1 uncultured Spongiibacteraceae bacterium
CCGCCGCCGCCGCCGCCAACCATGCAGCAAGCTGTCATCGACACACCGGTTAACTTACAAATACAGGGTGCAGGGCCATCCATTCAAATGGTTAAAGTCGAGCAACGTATTGAAGCGATTAAACCTGATATGCCGACCATCGATACCAGTAAAACCCAGTGGCAGCCACTGGAAGTTAACTGGGACGCCTTTGATCTCAATGATTTAGATGGCTTACCTGTCTTGCTATCACCCCTGCGCGTCACGTTTCCGAAAAGCTTAACGCGCAAAGGTATCCACAAAGTACTGGTTAAATTGGATGTGATGATTGATGAGCAGGGACAGGCAACACTGATTAATATTACTTCAAACCCTCACCCCGAATTGATCAGCGAAATTCAGCGACTAGTACGAACCAGCCGCTTTACCGCCCCAAAAAAAGACAATCAATCCGTACGGGCACGTTTTATTTGGCCCGTGGAAATAGAATCTTGAGTAAGAAAATTATGTTTAAACTGCTATCGACACTGCTATCGACAATGCTTTGCTCCAACGAGCGTCTTTCACAAACCGGAAAGCTAACAACACTATTGGCATTGCTACTTGCCGCCCCCCTCAGCAATGCCAATATAGAAATAAAACTACAGGCCCCAGACTGGGAATTTTTATTAAACAATCAACCGCTGGCGCAAACCGAAGCACAACTCGCACCGAATGAAAGTCGCTTTGCCAGCGTGCTGCAACCCTTACTGGCCAGCCAAGATACTAACGCGGTACTACGTGCCTTTGAAAAACGTAACATCAACAATGACAGTGCTGCTTTACGTCAATTGCGCGGGCAAATACTACTCAGTTTAAAGCGCTACCAAGAAGCAGAACAGGCATTAACCGCGGCGCTAGCATTAATGCCTGACTTGGCATTAACGCATCGCAGCCTCAGCATGATTTATATGATTGATAAACGCTATGACAAGGCGGGCCACCATTTGCGCCGAGCTATTGAACTCGGTGTCGCCGACGCGCAAGTCTACGGTCAACTAGCCTATGTCAATTTACAATTAGGGCAAGCTGCCAGTGCGCTAGCAGGTTACCAATATGCACTTTTTCTTGACCCAGAAAACAAGCAATGGAGTCAGGGATTGCTCTACGCATTAATCAACAGTCAAGCCTTCGACCAAGCGCAAGCACTGCTAGAAACTATGTTACAAACTGCCCCCAACAACACCGATTTGTGGTTGCAGCGCAGCCAAATTGCAATGAGACAAGATAGACCGCTACAGGCCATCAGCAGTCTTGAAACTGCTTTACAATTGGGCGGCAACAATATTGACAACAACGTCGATAATCTTGCCACCATCGCACAATTACATATTCAAAGTGGCAGTCCCAGTCGTGCCGTCGACTTACTGGCAAATAATATTCAACAGTTTATTGGCAATGAAAAGAATTCAAAAATTGATGTTGTCGATCAAATCTGTGCTTGGCTAGTATTTCAACAACAGTGGCAACAACTCGCCACATTAACTCAGTCATTAGAAAAAAATAATGTAGCTTTAACGCCAACTTACCGCTCGCGCTTTGCGGTTTATCGCGCGCAATTAGCCTTGCATAATGATAATAAGACAAGTGCAAAAAATAATTTAGAACAAGCGGTTAACGACGACCCAAGCAATGGTGAGGCACTGCTTACACTCGCCAATCTATTACGAGACCAACATAACCTCGACCGCGCTCTGCTCTACTATGTGCGCGCCGAAGCATTATCCGATTACAAAGAGCGCGCACTATTAGGACACGCGCAACTAGAAATAGATCGACAAGATTATAGCGAAGCATTGCGCCTACTACGCCAAGTCGCACAAAACAATCCAACGCGCAGCGACATTTTAGCTAACATTCAATCGCTTGAAAATTTAGTACTTAATCAAAGCTGATATCAATAAAAAATAGCTATGGCATTATTTTAGTCATGCCGAAAAGATTAACTCGGAAAAATTAAACTAACTTTAAGCCCATAGCTTTTCTTTTCATCATCTTGATGAAAAGCATAGTCCAACTCAAGTTTCGCATCGTGCAAATCGGCAATCGCTTTAACTAATGCCAAACCCAAACCGTTACCTTTGGTATGACGGCTTTGGTCAAGTCGATACATAGGTTCCAACACTCGATCACGCTGATCTAAGGGAATACCTGAGCCATGATCTATAACCGTGATACAACTACCGTCAACTAACAACCTAATTTGACTATTCGGTGGCGTGTGGCGAATAGCATTTTCTAATAAGTTAGCCATTAATTGAATAAGCAACTCTCTATCACCAAGAATCGTCACATCACCTTCTATTTCAATACTAAACTGGTGGCCAGCATCTTCGATAACAGCCGCATAAATTTCAGCAGTTTCCTCCGCAAGCTCCTTCACAGATAATGATTTAAAATGTGCTTTTCGTTCGCCAGAATCAATACAAGCAATGCGCAAAATAGCTTCGAAGGTATTTATCATTTGATCGGTTTGCAGCAAAAGACTTTCTAAGACTTCGCCTTGTACGTTACCATTTTTTTCTAACAAAGCGCTTTCTAATCGCGCCCGCATTCTCGCCAGCGGTGTTTTTAAATCGTGGGCGATATTCACGGATAAATTTTTCATTTGCTGCAATAGAACTTCAATACGAGCACTGGTCGCATCAATTTTTGCTGCGACTCTATCCAAGTCGTCACGTAATATCGGTGGTTTAATTTTTACATTAAAATCACCACTAGCAATTTGATCAAGGGCTTGATTAATCTGATTAATACGCCGCTGATGAAACAAGCCTATAAGCAACCCAATCAGCAACGTAATGACAATGACAGCCGAACTAATAAAAAAGAAAATCTGTCCGATAAGATCCTCTACATCGTGAATATGCTCTCGACTTAACGCCACCACTAAGGTGCCACCATTTATCTTTTTCGACAATATTCGCCAACCATTAGTTTTATAATCGGGAAGGGTCGCTCCTCGAAAATTGTCATGGCCATCTGCCTGAAACAAGCGGTTACTATTGTTACCTATCCATGGATTATGACCGTGAACTTTCCCATCAGCAGAACGAAAACTAGCAAACCGCTCATCATTAGCAACATAATTTAGAGTGTCAGGCCTAACATCAGACCGACCTAATACGTCACTCCATACTTGATGAAGCAAAACTAATTTATTATCAATACGCTGATGCAACTCGTGATTAATTAACCAGGCTGCAACATTGCCTGCGACTAAAAATAATATTAACAGCGTTACCGTTACTAGCGCGGTTTGTCTCAACGCCGTCATGCTGCGTAAACGTTTAAGTTTAATTTGTGGTTTCAAACCATTAAACATTTTATTAATCTTCTGCCAATTCATAACCGGCTCCACGAACAGTACGTATTAGCTTTTCTTCATAAGATCGATCAATTTTACTTCGCAAGCGACTAATGTGAGTTTCAACAACACTGGTGGTTGGATCAAATCGCAAATCCCAAATTCGTTCTAATAACATGGTCTTGGTAAGCACACGACCTGGATTGCGTAAAAACAATTCAAGCAATTGAAATTCTTTGGTATTTAAATCGATAGCTTGGCCCTGCCTCGTACATTGCCGCTTAATTAAATCGAGCGTTAAATCTTTCACCTGCAACGTCGTTACTTCTTCCTGCATACTCGTACTATTACGGCGCTCAAGCGCATTAACTCTTGCCAACAACTCGGTAAAAGCAAAAGGCTTGCCGAGGTAATCATCGCCACCAGCTTCTAAGCCTTCAACTCGGTCGCCAACGTTTGTCAATGCGGTTAAAAAAAGAACCGGCGTAGCATTCTTCACCGCTCTCATCGCTTTTAACACTGACAAGCCATCTAAGCCGGGAGTCATGCGATCCAAAACAGCAATATCATAATGTTGATCAGTCGTAGCCGTTAACGCCTGACTACCATCTTGAAACCAATCGACAATATGACCGGCACGTCTTAAACCAGTACCGATCCACTCGCCCAGTTCTCGATCATCTTCTAATACTAAAATACGCATATTTACCGCCTTACAATACTAGATGGCCTGTTTGTGATTAGGGCACCCATCGCTATTAAGTTAACTGGTCTAGCGCCAAACTCCCACGGGCATGAAACCACATCAATATTACTCGTATAGCCTCACTTATATCAGCCATAAGCTTTACAAATTTGTAAGATTGATGACAGCTATAATTAAGGTGTATCGTTTAAGATAATGCCCTATATACAATCACAAGCGATTAAATTTGATAGCTAATCCGTCTTATCGAAAAGTCACTTACACGATTAACCGAATATTTAATGCAAAAGTTGTCGCTAGATTTATGCTATTAACGACAGCAATGTACAGTGTAGCGCTAATTAATATTTTTTACGGCTGTACGTTTTTCTATAGTTAACAATAGTTTCCCGCTTATAAAATCAGCGGCGTCACACCGAGCTTATTTTATACTAAAAGAAAGTCGCTTATTTTAAAGCTGCTCAATTTCCAAATATTGAATTTCAAACCCATCAATTTTAAAACTAATAATTACGGAGGTAAGAATGCTCAGCACTCATCGGACTCTTTTATACATTTGCGCACTATTTTTTCTCACTGCATCACTTACTAGCTTTGCACAAACCAACAACAACGAACCCGCTAAACAGCCTAATTACATCCTAATGATTGGCGATGATATGGCCGTAGAAACCTTAGATTGCTACGGCATCGGCAAAGAAACTGCCCACACTCCCAACATTAATCAACTCTGTGACACTGGCGTACGCTTTGACAATTTTTGGTCACAGCCAGTCTGCTCCCCTACCCGAGCCACGCTATTAACCGGTCAATATGGTTTTGAAAATGGCGTCGGCAGCCCAGTACTTGGAGTACCCAATGTAGAGTGGAATATTCCTACTAGCAATGAAAGCCAACAAAGAGGCCGAGGCGGTGAAGGTACCGGTCAGCGCCAAGGACAAAGACAGGGGCAAGGGCAGAGACAAGGCCAACAAGCAGCGCAAGACACTAGCAACATACCTCGCCCCGGTTTAAAGCCTGAGGCCT
>CALBVI010000110.1 GCA_937969395.1 uncultured Spongiibacteraceae bacterium
GCTGCAACTATGGTTGCGCTTTTATTCACACAGACTATCAACGCACAAGAAGCCAAAGAACCGGTCAAAATCAAAAGAAGCGATCTTGGCAATGGCATTTACATGCTTGAAGGTGCAGGCGGCAATGTAGGCGTCTCTGTCGGTGACGATGGCGTATTTATTATTGATGATCAATTTGATTATATGGCTGAATCGATTCTCAGCAATATCAAAGAAATTTCCGATCAACCATTAAAGTATGTATTTAACACCCACTGGCATGGTGACCATGTTGGCGGCAATGAACATATGCATAAATCAGGCGGGACTATTGTCGCTCACGACAACGTTCGCAGCCGTTTAGAGAAAGGAGCCACTGGCCATCGCGTAGTACCACCTGCACACCCCGACGCTCTGCCGACTATTACTTTTAGTGAAGAAATGTCACTGCATATAAATGGTCATCACATTAAAGTGATCTATGTACCAAACGCACATACTGATGGCGATGCGATGGTTTACTTTACCGACTTAAATATCCTGCATACCGGTGACACGATGCTAACGGGTAAATACCCCTTTATTGATGTCGACTCTGGTGGTTCCGCGCTAGGCTATATTGCTAACCTTAAACGAGTGTTGGCAATGATCAATACAGACACACAAGTTATGCCCGGTCACGGCTCGCTTGGCGGTAAAGCCGATGTGCAATCACTCTATGACATGTTAATTGAAATTAAAACCAGCATATCTAACATGATTGCCGAAGGTAAAAGTGATAAAGAGATTATTGCCAAACTTACCTTTCCTCAATGGAAAGATATGGAGTGGTTCCTTGGATCCGCTGAGAAAACAGTGACTCGCTTACTCGCTGAAATGCGCTAATAAACACACTATAAATAACACAATAAAAACAGCTCTATAAAAATGAAAAAAATAAAGGGTTGTTATTAGCTAACTAATAGCAACCCTTTAATATACTCTCAGCAAAAACACTAAAGTTTCAACCATGAACTGAGATACACGTAAGCACTCTATAATACCCACCGTATTTTTTGTCACTGAAAATCGGCCATCTAACGGGATAAATAATTTTAAATAATAATATTTATAAACATTAACACTGGATAAAAAAAATCAATAACAGGGAGAATAATTGACATGACAAAAATCAAAGACAACTTGGCTCAACATTTAAACCGCAGAAATTTTATGCAGGGCTTAGCCAGTGTCGCTGCAATCGCACCGATTGCTATCAATTCGGCAATGGCTCAAAGCGCACCGACCTCTACTAACGAGAGTTCTTCAGTAGGCAGATACTTATCCATTGATGGCAATCAAGTTTATATCGAAGATCGCGGTGAAGGTATTCCTATTATTATGGCCGCGGGCGGTCAAAACCTCGTTGAAACACTCAGACCTCTCGCTGAAAAATTAGCCAAGAAATACCGTGTCATCACATGGGACCGAGCCAACCTTGGACGCTCCGATGTTGTTATTAAAGGTGCTCGAGATTTGGACATGTGGAGCGATCAGCTTGCGGGCATTATTAGCCAGCTGGAGCTTCGCCCCGCTTATCTTATTGGCGCATCTTCTGCTGCTCGTGTTGCCTATACAACGGCACTACGCTATCCCGATCACACTCGCGGATTACTGACTTACCTAACCACCGGTGGCGGAATTATTGGCGAGCGTTTGGCCGAAGGCTATTACTACGCTTTCGCTAAAATCGCTGAAGAAGGCGGTATGGCTGCGATCATAAAAACCCCGTTTTGGGCTGATCGTATTGCACGCAACCCTAACAACAAACAACGATTGCTAGCAATTAGTGCAAAAGAATTTGCTGTCACCATGCGGCGATGGGGCAGCGCCATGCGCTCTTCAGATGTCATGATTGGTATCGACGAAGGTGGCTGCTCTCGCTTAAAACAGAACGGCACACCGACTGCTATTGTCCAAGGTTGCGAAGAGTCGGTCGTACACCGTAAAGATCGCTCTGAACTGTATGCAAAATTAACTGGCGCAGAATTAATTCTTACGCCAACCGGTTACTGCGAGGAAGCGACAACAGGGCCAAAATATGAAGAGCTTATATTACGTCCCGAGGTACCCGAGTCACCCGAGTTTCGAGCTTATGAAATGATCACAATGATGCCGGACATCATCGATCAGTTTATTCAAAAAACCGAGGCAGGTTACAAACAACGTAAGCTAGGCGCGGACGCTTTTAGCTTTGCAGTAGATGATACAAATAATGAGGGAGACAATAACAATGCTTATTAAATTATCAACGCGGCTATTGGCCACCCTCTTGTTAACCACACTGGCTTCTTCTGTATTTGCACAATCTACAGCTGAGTTCAGCAACATGGAATTAGTAGGCCACAACGACCTCGCGGGTAACGGTGATGGCGGTGAAGGCTTAGCGCTGCAACAATTAGCCGATGGTCGTAAGATCCTCTATTTCGCCCACTCAGCAAGAGAACAATGCCTGAGCGTTATCGATGTCACCGAACCAGCAAAACCCATCTTGATCAATCAACTGCCCTCACCCGCTCCCGGTGTCACTCGCTGTAATTCATTAGCGGTTTCCGGCAACGTGCTTACCGTCGCCAATGAAGCGGCAAAAGTAGGTAACAACCCAGCAGGCTTATGGGTGCTTGATATCTCCGACTTCAGCAAAGTGAGTAGCGCAAAAGGTCTTGAAGATTTAAAACTGTCCTTTTATGACACCTCCGGCGAACACTCACGGGGCGTTCATAACGTCTGGTTTGTCGACGGCGAAT
>CALBVI010000111.1 GCA_937969395.1 uncultured Spongiibacteraceae bacterium
ACACAATCATGGTGCCCCTAAAATGAATAACTTTTACTCATATGCCTTTAATTGCATAGCGTCCAACAAAAAACAGCTGGTCATATTTTATCCCGGCCCTGACGTCGATCATAAAAAGATTATTGATTTAATAACTACAGAATATAGAGGGAAAGCCGCATATGACGGAATAGTGTTTATTGCACCTATAAATTGTAAAACCCTAAGCGCTATCATCAATAGCCCGGATGCATTTTTAACCGAAATACGTGATGCTAATAATTTACAAGTAAACCCTACTGTCTCAATTTTTCTATTCGATGAGCATGGCAAAATTAATTATAGAGAGATTAACAACAATGGTACGGAAGAGCTAAAGGATCGATATGAGGATATATATGATAGCGGCTGTTTAAATATTTTTATTGAAAGAGATCTAGTGGTTAACGCCTCTGAAAACCATCACTTTTCAAAACCGTCAAAAAAGCATAGCAAACGCTTTATCAGAGCATCAAACGTTTTACAAAAAGGTGCTGAGTCATATTTTTTATCATTAAGAATACTCAAGTATATTACGGAAAATATAGAAAGTATTTATGTCGATACTTCAGGGATTACATCACTCATCCATTCAGCGCTACATCTAAGGCATAATATATCCCTAAAGCCAAACTACATTTTAGTTGATAGCTACGGGAGTTACGGTGGATATACAAACTATCAATTTGGCACCGGATCTTCAGTCGTTTTTATTTCAGCATCTACCAGCAATAATCTCTTTAAGAAACTCAAAGAAGTACCAGACCTATTTCCAGATTCAATTGTTTCGTTATTTTACAACAGCAACTCGGCAGCGGAACATAATATAATATTTGATTTTTCTCGTCTTCACAATTTAATAGACGATGGTAATAAAAACAAAGCCCTATTCAGCCCAATACTCTCCTATAAGGAGGAAGATTGCCCACACTGTCACTCCGAACACTCTACAGCCATAAATCTTACTGCCGATCAATTTCTAGTTGAGCACCCGAGCGTTGAAACCTATCTTCCGCGTGCTATTGATGCTAACAAATTCCTTAGGAGCGTCATTAGTCGCTACAACAACTCGTCATCGTTAAAATGCCTATATGACGGATTATCAGGTACCAAAACAGGTATTGAATTTTTTATTGATGTTAAATCTTTGATTGAAACCCAAAACCCAAAGTACATAGATAAAATGAATTCAGTATTCAAGCGCAATATGACCGCGTGGATAAGTGATATTTTTTATTGTTCCGACGCAGGGGCTTTGGAATTGGCTACTGAGGCTAAAAATTATTACGAAAAAGAATTTGAACTTGAGCTAAATTTGTATCCAGTAGAAAAAATTGATGAAATAGCACCTGAAGATATTAAGAAAGGAGTACTCGTTGTTGCCGCATCAACACAATCTGGTAGAGCATTACTCAATGTAAGCAGGTCCTTAAGAAAATATAGGGAGGCACCATTAACATATTTGGTTGGTTTTCTTAAGTATCACAGCACCGAACAAATTCATAAAATAAAATCTGACCTAACCTTCTGTGACGGGCCTTTTGGCTTTCATAAATTCGTAACCATCGAAGATATTCAGCTCCCTGTTGATGAGGACCACCCCAACCCATGGACTGCTGAATTAGAATTTCTGAAAAACATTATAAACTTATGCTTGATGAAGGGATTAGACTATACACATTTTCATGAAAGAAAAGATTTTTTAGAAAATTCGAATACGCTCTCTATGAAAGGAATTGAGGATGGACTTTTCTGGATGGCACCCAGCGGCAATCATTTAGAATTAAGGCCTGGCTTTGCATTTTGGCCAAACTTTAATACTGAAAGGTTTAATCATCATGCGCCGGTTTATTATACAGTCTCTAGCTTGCTTCAGTGTTTACGTCACAACAGTTCAAATGGTAAGCCCCCGCCTCTTAAGGAAGCTTATGTAATCAACCAGCTTGACCCTCTTTCTTTTGACCGATTTAATGATGGGCTAATTCAAGCAGCCTTTCTTCGCGCAGCAAAACCACGAGAACTGGCTTATGCATCAGATCGCTGGAGAAGCGCTTTTGTAAAGAGCCTCATAACAAAGTCCCTTGAAGATATTCAAGCACGAGAAGCCGAAGGGTTGATCGAGTTTTTACTGGCGCTATGCCTAAAAAGAATGAGTTTATGCCGGGATCATATTTGCGAGATTATTGACTATAAGGACAAAGCTCACATAGCAGCAGCGCCTGTTGTATATGCTCTTTTAGTGTACCTTGATCACGTGGTCCTGAAAGGGATTGAACCAGAACCGCAACTCTAGGGCATCTATTTAGATTTACCCCACGGAAAAATAGAGTCAGAGCATATCAACATCTTTTCAATATTCGTAATATATTTTGAAGTCATATAAAAAGGAATACTTATGAGAGGGAATATCATTTCTTACAGGGAAATGTGTAATAAGGAAGACGCCAGCCTTCAAAAGGGTATGAACTTCCGACTTAAAGGCAAACATTCCATAATACTAATGTCTGTCCGTGAAAACTCACCCTATCAGGACGAAATCACAGAGGATGGCTCCGTTCTTATATATGAGGGGCATGATTTACCAAACACAAAAGATATTATATCCCCCAAATTACTAGACCAACCAGAGCACAGGAAAACAGGCACCCTTACCGAGAACGGTAAATTCCATAAGGCAGCCCAAGGCTTTAAGTCCGGTACAAAAGGGCCTGATATTGTTCAAGTATATGAAAGTAAGCTTACGAGAGCTTAATGGAAGTAGTTCGCGTAGTATTGGCAATTATATTATTTTTTATTAGTTCGTATCTTGTATATGATCTGATAGCGAACGGGTTTGATTTCTTTGTGCTTATTGTTTGTGTAACTGGATTTATCTTGGTTCAT
>CALBVI010000112.1 GCA_937969395.1 uncultured Spongiibacteraceae bacterium
CGATTACATCAATGCTTTTAACGGAAGCAGGTACCGCCTCTAGCGCAATGCCGCCACCAAAACCAACAACCAACATCGACTCTGCGTTAGGTCGCGCCAAAACGGGAAGCACTGAAAGCAATTGCTGGCTACTTCTACCCGGTGGAGAACCGACGATACTGGCAGCGGCCTCCGGCAGCCCATTGGTTCGCAAATAAAACAAACCATTTTCTTCAATAACAACCACTGTTGCCGACCGACCGACTTCATAGAATATTATTTCACCGTCCGCTTGAGTCGAAATTGAGCTCGTTCTAAGAATTTCTTCAGGCATTTTTGGCTGATAAAAAATCAAGATAGCAAATACAAACAACAATGTTCCCGCTACCACTTTTTTATCGCGGCGCCAAACCAATACTGCAGCGGCAACCGCTAAACAGGCATTAATAAGCACAGCAAACTTAATAGATCCTTCATACTTTAACAGCGGTATTAACAGTAGAACCGCAAGCGTTGCACCGGCAATGGCACCAACAGTATTCCATGAATAAATTTTTGCTGAAGCAGCCGCGGCGTCAGCTTTACCCACCGCTAATATTCTCACCGCTAACGGAAAGGTTGCACCAATAAATATGGTTGCGGGTAACAGCACCATAATGGCAAAGATGACATTGCCACCCAAGCCGGTAGATTCAGGAATAGCCAGAGGCAAAAGCTGATAGACAAGAATAGAAGTGAGTGCAATACCACACTGCGCGCCAACAAAATAATAGATTGCCTTAGTGCGGGTTTTAGCAAAGCGAGAAGCAATTGCACTACCTATCGCTATACCGCCGAGAAAACCAGCAAGCATTGTCGCAAAGGCAGTAATACTACCGCCTAAGACATGCCCGAGCAGTCGTGTCCACAGAACCTCATAAACAAAGGAATTAGCCCCCGATATCAAGATCAAAGGTAAAA
Organism: uncultured Spongiibacteraceae bacterium; assembly: GCA_937969395.1. GTDB lineage: Bacteria > Pseudomonadota > Gammaproteobacteria > Pseudomonadales > Dasaniaceae > Oceanicoccus. The sequence continues at coordinate 940 of CALBVI010000112.1, forward strand.
TAAGCAACCTACTTATTGGGCCTGAACTCTCGCTACGCGAAAGTTCATCTTGTACTTCACCCCCAGGCTCGCTGCCCTCACCCTCTGAACTTTCTTGAACAAGTTCAGCATGATTACCAATTTTACGTGCAATTAATGCGGCCAATACAAAGACCAGAAAATTAATAAAAGCACCAACCCAAACGGTCTCCTGCAAACCCATTATGGGCAGCAAAACAAAACCAGCAAACAAAGTGCCGCCAATAGCGCCTAGCGTATTAGTGGCATATAAAAGTCCCACACGTGAACCAATCTGATCTTTAGACTGCACTACGTATTTGGTTAGAAGCGGAAGAGTTGCACCCATAAACGTAGTGGGAATAGCCAATACAAAAAATGCGATCGCTAAATAGAAAAGAGACTGACTAAAACCGCTTGCATCGACCGGTTCAGGTTGTCCACCCAAAACACCGATATACAGAATACTTGCAAGCTTTAACAGCAGTGGCACAGCTAATGCTGAAAGCGCAATGCCACCTTCCAGTAAGCCGTAGAATAAAACTGGACGAGTTATGCGGTGAACAAATTTAGCCGCAAGAGTCGCACCCAGAGATAAACCTCCCATATAAGCAGAAAGGACCGCCGCAATCGCTAATTCAGAGGTTCCAAACACCAATGAAAACTGCCGCATCCATGCCATTTGATACAGCAAGGCGGCAAAACCAGACAACATAAAACAGGCAACAACGCCCGCCAGAATTACTGCAGAATTTTTATTGGCATAGTTCATAGGAATAATTTTAGAGAAAGCGTGGTGACATAGCGAAATTATTTCACTATTAAAAAACAATAATTTTTATTAATTAAAACTAATGAGTAGCTGCAGTTACAGCACTGCAATCATCGAGCTACATCAAAAAAGTCGAAACACGCTGTTAGCTTTTTGCTGATAACAACATCTTCGACTTATATATCACTATCAACATCGTAAATAGCGAACCTATTATAGTGCGCAGCTGCCGAGGCAATCAGAACAAACAAACCCTAAAGGCACTAGGGTTTGTTTCATATCTTTACTTCTCCAGCAATCGTTGCTGCGCTATAAAGTAATGGCTTATTTTTGCTCACCAAAAAAGTTCAAAGATTCTGGGCTGCCATCTTGACCGCCAACAGTCAGCACAAAATTTAACTCTTCAGCTGCCCACCAAGCATCTTTCCAGCTACCTGGGCCATCAAATTTTGCAAATCCAACTTCCCAATCATGTAGGTGATGTCCGCCAGCAGGAATACCATACAATGGACCTGTGTTTTCCGCAGTAAGTCTAAACACGATCAAACCCTGATCTGCGTTTGTAATGGTGTACGCAATCATGTCTTTACGCCCACTCATAGATTCACCGTGACTACCTTTAACACCAAGCACTTCTGCGCGCGCTTTAATGTCATCGATACCACCACGCTCTAAATTTGAATAAGGTCTTCTACCTTCCCATTTAAGCGAACGGTTTTCAGGCTGCGATTTATAATTAAGCAAAAGCTCTTTGTTCTTCCACTCAGCAGTATCTGCTGGATTTTTAAGATGCACTGCGAGGTCTTCATCAAAAGTACGAACATCGTCATAAATTGGAGGAAGGTTTGCACGGCCATCTACGCGCTTAGGAAGCGGAACATCAAGATCCATAAGCAACCCAGCTTCTTCAGTCAAATACCAACTTTCAGTGATCTTGCCATCTGCTAATTTAAATACCGCAGTAGTGACAATATCAAAAGTCTTACCTGTCGCTGGTATTCCGTAAAGATTACCCGTGTGCTTACCTTTGACGCTAATCATTGCAGCAACTAGGTCGCCATCGCCAAATAAACGCTCAATAGTATTAGTACGCTCAGTGATAGCTTGGTAGTCTGGCTCAGATACTTTCGCAAGAACGGGGTCTTTTGCATTATAAATTAAGCTCTCGAATTCATTGCGAAGTACTTTATGATCCGCTGAAAACACCTCTTTCGCTACAGCTCGGTAGGCTGGCGTACCCTTTACTTCAAGAATTCTCTTAACCACAGCTTCATTGGCTGCTTCTTCGGCTGTAGTAATTGCATTTGCCGTCAGTGCATAACTGAAACTTAGGCATAAAAAAGCCGATACTCGCAAAAAGCTATTTAGTGTTGTTATTGATTTAGACATAAGCTAACTCCCTCAATTTCGTTTTTAAAATTTCTGTTTTTAAAACTCTTTTTAATACTTCTTTTCAGCGCTAACCACTTAGGTGATTTCGCTGTGAGTCGTACAAATGGAATACATCCATTTTGATTGCTTAGTGCTCGGCTCCTGGCTCTAAGAACTCTGCTTCTAGCAACATTGTAATCTCATCCCCAACCGTTGATAAAGGCATTCCCCAATCACTGCGATTAATCGCCATAGTACCATTAAAACCAATACGATAACCGCCACCAGGAGGCTGCATATTGCCAGCCTGAATAAATTTAACATTCATGACTGCAGGCTTTGTTACCCCAAGAAAGGTTAGATCACCAGTAACAGCCATACTGTTCTTTCCTGCCATAACCATCTTGGTTGAGGTGAATGTCGATGTCGGATATTTTCCAGTATTCAACCAGCGTTCACTATTGGCTCTTTCATCAAAAACAGGGATCTGAGTTGCTACTTTTGTCATATCGACAGTCGCACTCAATTTACTGTTAGTAGGATTTTTAGCATCAAATTCTAACGTTGCATAAACCGTTGGGAACACAGCTGAAAACATGGAGAAACCATGGTGATTAGCCGTCCAAATAATACGTCCATGATCGTGCTCAAGTTCGTATGTGCCTGACTTTACTTCTGAAAGATTATGCACCAAAGGGTCTAATATTTGTGGACCACGAGGTGCTCCCATTCCAGCGGGTGCCTGCGCGTGTACAAGACTCGAGCAAGTGGCAAAAGCCACAGAAAGCACAAATACTTTGATAAACGTAAATGGTGAAGTCATTGTTTATTCCTTCTAGATATCCAGAATGCTTAGGAAAAATTGAATGTGGCCAGCAATTAGCCAGCCACATTCGTGCTATAAACCTATAAAGCTAAAAGATACTAGTAAGCTTCAGCCTGCTCAGTACTTACACAATCATAAGGCTGAATAAACGAATTAGGTTGAAATTCCCACCATCTGGCGCCAACTGTTGGCAGGCCATCTGACTCAGGATTAATGATAGTTTGTGAGTAATTCAAATGGTTGCGGTCATTGCTCAAGGCAAAAGTTTCGTGCATCTGAACTGGAGAGTTACTACCCTCGAACGTTGTGAATACCACAAGCGTATCACCTACAAAGTGACCCGTTGAATAACCAAGGTTATTTTTAACAGTGCCAGGATCGTTGTGCTCTACATTCATATAGACAGGACGAATTGTATCGTTCTGTTCAGCATGCACGATCACAGTGCCATCTTTTTCTCTATTATCGACAAGCTGGATAGGATAAGGAGAACCCATCTCTGACCAAACGTCCTTACTTGAACAATCACCTTGGCCACGTGGCTCAGCATAGCTAACACGAAGACCTTCTGGACCACGAAGTGCTCTATGACTTCCCTCTGCACCAAAGATAGTACTCCAAACCGCGAATACTGACGTTGGACGCTCAGAGATATCTTCTTGCGCATTTAAGCCATGCGCGTAATTTGCATCACCAATTCTTTCCGCTTCTTTCGGCCAGCGGGCTTCAGCTGTACGTAAAAATACAATTTCACGATGCTCGTCCACTATCAGTAGGTGATTCAAGAAAAAATCGCCTTCTTTCGATCGTGATGGATAACCTGCTGCACGTACTTTAGTACCAATAGCAACTAGCTCTTTGTTCACACCCATACGCGCAAGCGCTGCTACTGAATTACTTGCTGTTGAGTAGGTTTTTTCATTTGGCGTGCCACCATCAACGGTAAAGTACATCACCACATGTGGATTTCTCCATATAACTTTACTGACAACACCTTCAATTTCTAAGTCGCCGTTGACGTCATACAAAGCCGCCCAGTTGTGGTGAGCCGCTGCTGGCATTGCCAACCCCAATGTTAACCCTAAAACTAAAATAAAATATTTCATCATTGTTCTACTCTCATTCAATTTACAATTTAAGTCTAAAGACATTATTTTAATTCTTAAACGTCAGTGATGATGACGCTAAAACGCGACCCTCAATCGCTCCTGTTAAAGCAAGCCAATCAACATCTATATCATCTTGATCGCCCAATGCTACTTTTTCTGAATCAAGGGCATAAACAGTGATAGTGTATGAATGACTAACATTGCCTGGCGAACAAGGCGGCGTATAGCCAACATATCGTTTGTCTTTATCGCCTCCTTCATGACCTATGGATTCTACGTTTCCACGTGAAAACGAATCGGTATCTGCAGGTATATTCCACACCAACCAATAATGACTTGGCGTATCAACACCTTCAACCTTACCTTTAGGGTAATGATGCATAACAACAGCAAAACCTTTAGTGTCTGCTGGCGCCCCTGCCCAATTGATTGGTGGTGAAAGTCCATCACCACCATCTCGCGTGCATTTAAGGTCAGCAGGCAAAGTGCCCTGATCTTCAAAAAGCGGACTACTCAATTTAAATTCAGAGTTTACAGGTGTATCTATAGTATTAGAACAAGCGCTGGTTAAGGTTACTGCCAGAGTTAAT
>CALBVI010000113.1 GCA_937969395.1 uncultured Spongiibacteraceae bacterium
TCCTTGTAAGCATGCTCTAACTTCTTTACTATTTGGGCCATTTTAAAATACATTCTGCGGATTACTGTTTAATCGGTAATTTAGCACTGAAATTTTTCAGTAATTAGTCTGGAAAAGGCTTTTTAGAACAAAATCGCTAGTCTTTTATAAAGGGGAAACGTCATGAGTAATGACGGCGTTAATGCTACGCGGCGACGCTTTCTGACAGCAGCTACATCAGTTGTAGGTGCTGCCGGAGCAGTGGGTATTGCCGTACCATTTGTAGGTTCTTGGAATCCGAGTGCTAAAGCGAAAGCTGCTGGTGCCCCGGTTAAATTTGATTTCAGTAAACTAGAGCCTGGTGAGATGAAGGTTGTAGAGTGGCGCGGAAAACCTGTTTATGTTGTCCGTCGTACTGCTGAAGTTCTTGCCGATTTGCCGACATTAGATGGCTCATTAAAAGATCCCAGTTCAGCTGCGGCTGATCAGCCCGATTATATTCAAGGTATCGAACGTTCAATAAACCCTGAATATATGGTGCTTGTTGGTCTTTGTACGCACTTAGGTTGTGCGCCTATGTATCGGCCAGAAGTGGACTCGGTACCAACAAGTGATGGTAGTGAGTGGGTTGGTGGTTTTTTCTGCCCATGTCACGGTTCTATGTTTGATTTGTCAGGCCGCGTTTATCAGGGCGTTCCAGCATCTGCCAATCTTATAGTTCCCCCCTATTCTTTTGAAAGCGATAGCGTCATGGTTATCGGTGTGGATCAGGAGACAGCTTAATGATCAATATGCTAATTGGATTGAGAGATTGGGTTGATGCTCGTTTGCCAATCATGCGCGCTTGGAATACCCATATGGGTAAATACTACGCGCCGAAAAACTTTAACTTCTGGTATTTCTTTGGTGTGCTGTCATTGGTGGTGTTGGTTAACCAGCTATTGACCGGCGTATGGCTCACAATGAGTTTTACCCCTAGTGCTGAAGAGGCGTTTAAATCTGTTGAATACATCATGCGTGATGTTGATTACGGATGGCTTATTCGTTATATGCACTCTACTGGCGCTTCTGCCTTTTTTGTTGTGGTTTATCTGCACATGTTCCGTGCCTTACTTTACGGTTCATACCAGCGTCCCCGCGAGTTGATTTGGCTGTTCGGGATGTTGATTTTTGTTGCGCTAATGGCTGAAGCTTTCGTAGGTTATGTGTTGCCTTGGGGTCAGATGTCCTATTGGGGGGCGCAGGTTATTATTTCTTTGTTTGGTGCGATTCCTGTTGTTGGTGAAGATATCGTGCAGTGGATTCGTGGTGACTTCCTGATTTCAGGTATTACCCTAAACCGCTTTTTTGCATTACACGTTGTTGCATTACCTATCGTGCTGCTTGGTTTAGTTGTCGTGCATTTGCTGGCTCTACACGAAGTGGGTTCTAACAACCCTGATGGCGTCGATATTAAAAAGCATAAAGATGAAAACGGTGTACCTTTAGACGGTATCGCTTTCCATCCTTATTACACGGTCCATGATTTACAGGCGATTGCGGTCTTCTTGTTTGCCTTCTGTGCGATTATTTTCTTTGCGCCAGAAATGGGTGGTTATTTTATTGAGCATGCGAACTTTGATATTGCTAACTCGCTGAAAACGCCTGAGCATATTGCGCCCGTTTGGTACTTTACGCCATTCTACTCTGTACTGCGTGCGGTGCCTGATAAGTTACTTGGTTTTATCGCTTTTGGGGCTTCGGTAGCTATCTTGTTTATCTTGCCTTGGTTAGATCGCAGTCCAGTGAAATCGATTCGCTATAAAGGTATGTTCAGTAAGGTTGCATTACTTGTATTTATTGCGTCCTTTATCATCTTAGGTGTGTTGGGTGTTAAGTCGCCAACGCCTGGTCGTACTATCTTGGCGCAAATTTGTTCAGTGATTTATTTTGCTTACTTCTTGGCGATGCCGATTTGGACTTCACTTGAGAAGACTAAACCTGTGCCCGAGCGTGTTACTGATGGCGGTATGGGTTTCTGGAAATCCATGGGGGTGCTGTTATTGATTGCCCTCTTGTCGATTATTCCATTAAAAGCAGTTGGTGCTGAAACAGCTTTTGATTGCGGCACGATGGCTTGTGATCATATTGACGTAGATGCCAACAATAAGGCATCGCTGCAGAGTGGTGCTCAGGTTTATATGAACTACTGCATGGGTTGTCATTCATTGCAGTATGCGCGTTATGAGCGTACTGCTGTTGATTTAGATATACCTTTGGAATTGTTTGAAGGTAATTTGAAATTCGAAGGTATGTCAGGGCAAATTGATGGCACCTCAAGAATTGGCGATTTAATGGAAAATGCTATGCCAGAAGATATGGCTAAGCGCTGGTTTGGTGCTGCGCCACCAGATTTAACTTTAGTTGCGCGCTCACGTGGCAGTAACTGGCTCTATACATATCTACGTAATTTTTATATGGATCCCAACCGCCCTTACGGCGTTAATAACCGCGTATTTAAAGACGTTGGTATGCCGCATGTTTTACTTGAGCTACAAGGCACTACCGAATGTGCTCCGGGTTCTGTACATGCAGCTAACGGCGGTGTTAAACGTGATGAGTTGACCGGTGCCGAAGTACTTTATGATGAAGCTGGTGCTGCATTAAATCCTTGTGGTCGTTTAACGATTGTTGAGGAAGGAAAAATGGATGCTGCGCAGTTTGATGGCGCCATGTATGACTTAGTTAATTTCTTGGCTTATGTAGCCGAGCCCATCGTTGAAGACCGTAAGCGTTTAGGGATTTACGTTTTATTATTTATTACGCTGTTTTTTGTATTCGCCTATTTGCTAAATCGCGAATATTGGAAAGATGTACATTAATTAGTTTTAAATAACCGGTGGTCTTTGCTTGAGCAAGTTACCTAAGGGTTGCTTGCTCATTTTGTTTTAAGCTTTACTAATAGATTGATCAATTTAAGCTGATTTTCAGCTGAGGAAAAACACAATGGGTGTTGTCGCCAAACGTTCTTCAATGACATTTTATTCCGACGGGAATAGCCACTACAGTCACCGTGTCCGTATTGTTCTTGCTGAAAAGGGTGTTACGGTTGATATCATTGATGTTGATGTTAATAACAAACCTGAAGATCTTGCCGATCTAAATCCATATAATACACTGCCGACTTTGGTTGACCGTGACTTGGTTTTGTATGAAGCAAACGTGATGATGGAATATTTGGATGAACGTTTTCCTCATCCACCGTTATTGCCGGTTTACCCTGTTGCACGTGGTTCTAGTCGTCAATTGATTTGTCGTATTGAGAAAGATTGGTGTACTTTGGTTGACGGCATTTTAACCGGCACAAATGCCAAGACAATTGAGAAGCAGCGTAAAGAATTGCGTGATAGCTTACTGTCAATTGCTCCTATCTTTGCTGAAAAGCCATTCTTTATGAATGAAGAGTTTACGATTGTTGATTGTTGTATGGCTCCTATCTTATGGCGTTTGCCACAGTTAGGGATTGAATTGCCTGATAACAAGCAAACTAAGCCTTTATTAGCGTATATGGAAGCGTTGTTTGAGCGTGAATCTTTTCAGGAAAGTTTGTCTGAAGATGAGCGCGAGCTAAGAAATCCGCAATTAGTGTAAGTCTTTGCTGGAAGGTTTTTGTGTAAAAAAGGGATGAGTTATTCATCCCTTTTTTTTTGCCATGCTGTTAGACTGTGCCGAAAACACCTAGCTTTACTTAAAGCTTATTGATTATTTTACTGCTGGTTTATTTATATGTCGATGACATCAAGTCGCCCATACATGATACGTGCGCTCTATGAGTGGATTTTGGATAATGAGTGCACGCCTTATACTTTGGTCAATGCGATGGCCGATAATGTTGAAGTGCCTCAGCAGTTTGTAAAAAATGGTCAGATAGTGTTGAACATTTCGCCAATGGCGATACGAGATTTAGTCATTGGCGATGATATGTTGAACTTCAATGGCCGTTTTAGTGGTGTGCCGATGGATGTATTTGTGCCGATGGCTGCAATCATGGGTATTTATGCCAAGGAAAATGGCCAGGGCATGATGTTTGATTTAGAAGAAGATCATAAACCAGAGCCGCCTGAGCCTGAATCTGGGCTTAAAGTTGTCAGTACTGACTCTAAAAACGATTCGAAGAATAAACTGCAGGGTAAAAAGAAGCCCGGTTTGCACGTTGTAAAATAATGCTTTGAATTGCGGTCTCTCAATTACCCCGCGGCTATTAATCTAGTAGCCGTTATTATCGGCATCCATTGCCGATTCAATATACTCAAAAATACTCACCACCTTTTGTACCCCTGCAGTGGTGCGTGCTACTTCTATTGCTCTAGTTGCTTCTTCTTTGGTAAGTAATCCCATGAGATAAACGACACCGTTTTCGGTGACCACCTTTATTCGCGCGCCGGGAATAGCTGACTGAGCCAGCATTTTAGATTTCAGCTTAGTGGTGATCCAACCATCGTTAGAACGAACTAAGATAGAGCTGGTGCCTGATACGGTTATTTCATTGTGAATGCGCGTGATTTTTGGGATTTTCGCTACCGTATTGGCTGCTAGCTGCCGTAATTCTTCTGTAGGTGTTTGCCCAACTAAAAGCACAATGCCGTTGTAGGCGGTAATACTAATGTTTGCTTGAGCAAGTTCTGGGCTGGCCTTGTCGAGGTTAACCGCGGCCTTGGTTTCAACAATTTCATCATCAATAAATCGACCCGTTGTACGGGAGCCTGGGTCAGACTCGATTGGATCGGCTGTGCCCATTGATAAAATCGTACTACAGCCCTGTAGATAAATAACAGATAACAATAAACAGGCTTTTAAGATGTGTGTGAGTTTTAAATGACTAGTCATGTTTTTCTCTTGGTTAATTAGGCATCACTGTCGTTAACAATAATTACTGGTAGCTGGTGAGTGATGCCAGTTAAAAATCATTGCCGAATAATTGTTTGTCGATTAAATCGCATAGGCAGTTTATGACAAATAGCTGTGTCTCGTTAATTCTCGCGGGTACCAAGCTGGGGATATTAATTTCAATATCCTCTGGCAGCATAAGCGCAGAGATATCACTGTTATCTTGATAGCCTATTGAGACGACAATCATTTCACGGTCATGAGCTGCCTGTATGGCTTCGGTTGTACTGTTGGAGCCCGACTCATTGGATAAGACTAATAAAATATCGCCAGATTGTCCAAGTGCTCTAATTTGTTTAGAGAAAATTTTGTTAAAACTGCTGTCACTGGCAATGGCCGTCATGGTGACGGTATCGTTTAATGCGATTGCTGGTAATCCGGGGCGCTCACTTTCAAAGCGATTCAGCAAATTAGCGGCAAAAATTTGTGCCAGTGCGCCGCTCTGGCTTTCGCCACAGCAAATAATTTTATTCTCGCTGAGCAGGCATTGGACCAATAAAGTACCGCAATCGCTAATAATAGGCGCCAGCGTTTCTAATGATTGCATGCTGGTATCGATGCTGCTGTGAAACAGTTCGACAACATGCTGGTCGATATCTAATTCCATAGAGTTAGTAATCCCGATGACCTTTTTATGCTTATAGTCATGTCTAAAGTGCTGTTATGTGGTGAAGGCATTTTTAATCCATGACCATTCTAGTTCGGAGTGCTGTTGTGCTGGATATTGTGGCTCGGATTGCATTTTAGCATTGTTGTCAGCCGCTTTGGCAGCTAATACATCGAAGCGACAAGCAAGGTGATTGTATTGCGATTGTTGGCCTAAGAAATGATGAGCAGCATGAATCAATTTGCGTTGCTTGTGATGGTCAACACTGGCGGCAGCGCCACCAAAATTGTTACGAGCACGGAAACGTACTTCGACAAAAATAAGATGCTCGCTGTCATGCATAATAAGGTCGATTTCTCCCATTCGGCAACGGTAATTTTTCTTAATGAGCGTTAAGCCCTGTCGTTGGAGCCAGTCGCAGGCATTTTGTTCCGCTATTGCTCCAATATGATTGCTGTTGTTTTTTCCCGCTACGTTAGCTGTTATCGGGCGTTGTTTGCGTATCCATCTGCCGAACATGATGATCACCTTCCGTGGTGGGTACATTTAAGCTTGGTGTATTTACGTTTGATATATTTGAGTTAGCTGCGCTTGAATTCCTTGTGCTCGAGTTATCGCTAAGCGTTATGGACTGCGCAGCAATAGGTACTGTCTCAGCTTTACCGTTTTTGATTTTAGCAAATAGCATTTGTCGCTCTATTTGTCGCTGCTGGTTAAGTTTTAATGCACCAGTCTGTCCATAGACACGGCTGTTGGGTATTTCCAATAGCTGACGTAGGCGAGGGTGTAGTTGATAGCTATCAATCCCTAGGGCATAGAGACGTTGATGTTGGTCGCTGAATTTAATGTTTTGGCTAATACTGCTGTGCAGTGTTGATGATTTTTCCAATACCCAAGGCATGTCAGTAAAGCGAACGTTATTGATGTCTTTATCCTTTTCATCGTCAGTCCCACTGTAGAGTCTTGATGTGCCGTAAACGGGTAAGTCGCCAGCGTAGTGATAAGCCAGTAAGGGTTTTAGCGAGCGCGCTTGTTGTGGGCCGGCAAGCATAAATACCATATCAACATCTTCACGCCGGCGCGGAGAAAACTCTATGGGCTCACTAAGGATACGCCTAATACGCTGAGCGCGGTCTTCGCTGTCTTGTAGTAAGAGAGAGTCTTTAACTGTCGTCGAGGAATCAGCTTGGCCGCTGTAGGTGCTATTAGTGACAACCGTTCCGCCCAGTTGCTGCCAGCGTTCGGTAAAGCTATCGCTGACTTTCTCGCCCCATTCGCCGACAGGCGAAATAATGAAGGCTCGTTTGTGATTTTCTAAAAAGGCTATATCAGCAACTTGAATGGCCTCATCATTAGGCGATAAGCCGAATTGAAATAACTGTTCTGGAGCTACGCCGTAATCATCGACGCGGTTTAAAGCCAGTGTTGGTACAGTGATAAGTTCGTCAAACAGCACTCGCACGCGGTGTTTTTCCAATGGGCCTACGATCATTTCTGCACCGTCGACAATGGATTGGTTATACAGGGTTAAAAAATCATCACTTTGTTCAGTGTCATAAATTTTCAACACCGGTACTTTGCCGCCACGGCTTTGAGTGGCGTACAGCTCGGCAATAAAACCATCGCGGACAGCTTTACCTAATGGCGCGAGTCTGCCAGTTAGTGGTAATAGCAGTGCGATTTGCTGAGGTCGGTTGGCGGCTAACTCTTTGATGAGTTCAAGCCCACCGGGAAGTGTTTTATTTGCCGGGTGGTTTAGCCATTGCTGTTGCCAATACTCCAGTTGTTGTAGCTGTTGATCAAGGTCACCTTGATTGTCTTTGGCGATTAAAGCGAGTTCCAACCAGCCGCGGTACTCTTGGCTAAAGGCACGGTCTCGATATAGGCTTAAGTTCTCTGAGGGGACGTACATTAAAGAATCCCAGATAGCTTGATGATTGGTTTTCAGTTGCTCTTCGTTTAGTAGCGGTGCGATAAAAATACGCTGCTGTGCACTCGCCATGTGGTCGCCGAGTAAGGCGTACACTTCGGCTCTGCGCAGGCTGATATTCAGTTGTGCTGCTTGCGGTAGTTGCTCGCTGTTGTTAATCAGCACTTCATCATCTAACAATGTAAGCGCTGTTGGGTAGTTGCCATAATGCATCGCAAGCAGTGCTTGTATATCGATATAGTCTGCCAGTTGCGGTAAGGCCAAGGTTGTTTTGTTGATGGGGGCGATAAGTTGTTCAGCGAGCTCCCATTGCTGTTGTTGGATTAATAAAGCAGCGGCTTGCAATTGTTTTTGTTCACGCTGTGGCGAGCGTGCGGTATTCGCTTCGTTAAGTAATTGCTGGATCCTTTGGCTTGGTGTGAGGGCGATCTCTGTGGGTTCAGTGTTTATCGTTGGTTGATTTTCACAAGCGGTTAGCAGCGCTATAGCGATAATAAACAGAATTTTTAGTGATGGTTTGATCATTTTAGAGAGTCGCTGAAAGTGGTTAAGGTTCACGATGTTATGGCGTTTTTTGTTCATAGTCGTTTGTTATTCATAAATACTGGCTGCTGAGTTAGACATATCGTGTAAAGCATTGCGTTCATAGGGTGTGCGTTGTTAGGCTTGCGCGTTAAGCTTATTAATAACTTGTTTTGGAGTAGTCCGTTGATAGAACGCTCATGCCTTTATGTTGTTGCCACGCCCATTGGTAATTTAGGTGACATGGTAACGCGAGCAGTGGAGGTACTACAAACAGTAGATGTTATTGCTGCCGAAGATACCCGTCACAGTAAGCGCCTTATGCAGCATTTTAATATAAATACGCGGCTAGTGGCGTACCACGATCACACTGGCAACACACAGGTTGATTCTCTGGTAGAGAAAATGCTCGCAGGGCAGTCCATAGCTTTGATTTCTGATGCTGGTACCCCCTTAGTCTCAGACCCCGGTTACCGTATTGTTGATGCAGCCTTAACCGCAGGCATTAAAGTGGTCCCTATTCCCGGTGCCTGTGCTGCCATTGCTGGCTTGAGTGCTGCGGGCCTGCCTTCTGACCGCTTTGTGTTTGAGGGCTTTTTAAATGCCAAACAGGCGGCGCGATTAAAGCAGTTGCAAGCTTTGGCAGATGAAACCCGCACAATGATCTTTTATGAAGCCCCACATCGTATTCTGGCCTGCCTGCAAGATGTTGTCAGCGCTTTTGGTGATGACCGTCTCGTCGTCATGGCGCGCGAGTTAACCAAAACCTTTGAAACGATTAAACGGGGTAGTGCTGCAGAAATGGCGGCATGGGTTGAAAGTGATAGCAATCAACAGCGCGGCG
>CALBVI010000114.1 GCA_937969395.1 uncultured Spongiibacteraceae bacterium
ATGGTTACTGACGCCGAAGATAGCCCCAATTTAATCATCAAAGACATTCAAGCCGATGCACTGATTATTATTGCGGAAAACGATGACCAGGCTGCGCCACGTACAAAAACGCTATTGCGTGACGCTTTTGAGAAGGCTGCAGGAAATGCGGAAATAGAAGTTTACAGCAATACGCTGCATGGATTTTGCCCGCCTGATTCTGCCGTACACAATAAAGAACAGGCCGAACGAGCATGGAGTAGACAATTATCACTCTTTGCCAAGCAATTATAAATTTCCCGCTTCAAGTTTCAAAACTGGATAAGTACTTTCGATTATTTACTTTGCCGTTTGCTTAAAACATTTAAACGGCAAAGTACATCGCAGCTAGATAGATCGTTTTCATTTTAGAACCGACTAACCTTAAGTCACTCCAACTACATCGTTGACGGCAACCAAAGTATAACTGCCGGAAAGAGCACCAAAATCACGAGCTTTAGCAAATCCGCAACAACAAACGGCATCACACCTTTAAAGATTGTTGGTAGCGGTACATCACCACCCGCTATATTTTTCAACACGAAGACATTAATACCAAAGGGTGGCGTTATCATGCCGGTCTCAACAACCGAAACCATAATAATCCCCCACCAAATTAAGCTATAACCCATATCACCAATAACCGGCGCAATAATAGGCACCGTAATCACCATAATAGGAAATGGATCCATCACTGAACCGAGCAATATATAAAGCACTAAAAAGGCGGCGATAATAATTAAAGGCGCCACATCCAAGCCTTGAATAAAATTAGTCACTAATTCTGGCAGACCACTAATCGCAACAAAGAAAGAAAAATTAACCGCACCAATAATTAATAAAAAAATCATTGCCGTCATTGCGGTTGTTTTTGCCATCACATCCCACAGCGCCTGCCCCTTTAATTTACCGCGAAACAATGCGAATAAAAATGCGGTGCCTGCACCTACAGCAGCAGATTCGGTTGCCGTAAACAAACCGCCATACAAACCACCAATAACAACACCAAACAGCAAGAGCACACCGATCGAGCCTTTGGCAGCAGACATCAATTCATCCAGAGAAACTTTGTCTTCTATCTTAGGTGCAGCACTGGGGCTATAAGTAACCACCGCCATAATCGCCAGTATATAAGCAACAACAGCAAGCAAAGCAGGAATAACCGCAGCCACAAATAACTGACCAATCGATTGCTCTGCCAAAATGGCATAAAGAATAATAGCTGTAGAGGGAGGTATTAATTGCCCCAAGGTACCGCCTGCAGCAACACTGCCCGCAGCGAGCCCTGCGGAGTAACCGCGCTTTCGCATTTCCGGTAAAGCCACTTGACCGATAGTAGCCGCAGTTGCAATTGACGAACCTGTTAGCGCGCCAAAACCAGCGCAGCCACCAATAGTAGCCATCGCTAGACCGCCACGAAATCTCGCCAGCAAACAATGCGCAAGTTTATAAATATCAGAGGCCAACCCCGCCTGCGCGGCAAAACCACCCATCATTAAAAACAGAGGTAATACTGCCAATTGAATATTACCGAGGTATTCAGCAGCCTCACTACCCAACACACTAAGCGCCGGATTAGACCCTAGAAAAATAGACGTACCCAACACACCAATCAAACCTGTTGCAGCAGCAACCGGTATAAATGCTAGTGCCAGCAACCACATCGTAACAAAAAGAATAGCCACCCAAGTACCGGCACTATCTAAAGCGGTAGGGACTAAAGTTTCAGCGGTTTGGCCTGCACTCACAACAACAATAACTGCCAACAATAAACTGCTTACTGAAATGATAATTAATTTTTTATTTGATGTTGAATTACCAATGCAATCTTTAACATCTTTCAAAAAGACAATGAGCTGAGCTAGCATTGCGAGAACGAATAAAACAGCAACCGCCATCATAAAAGGTGCTTCGGGAATTTCCAGAAACAGCGAAATAGCATTTCGTTCTTGCAAATGAACTGCATGAACACCGACACGAAGCGCTAATAAAGTAAACAACACTAATAAAAACAAACTGCCTATGCAGCCACAAATTTTACGTGTTTGATCAGAGACATTGCGCTCCAGAATATCAATTGTGAGATTAACTCGCGTCGTTACACCAGCAGGAAAAGTAGAAGCAATCGCAACCGCCATACTCAATTGAATAATCTCATTAAAGCCCGGTACTGAAGCATTAACAAAAAGACGCAATATGATGTCGACAACTGTCAGGATGGCAATAATCAACATCAGCAAAACGCCAACGCTAGCAATTTTACGAGTAATATTCGTCGCTAATTGATCAAGTCTATCGATGGTATGAAGCATTATTGAGCAGCTCTTATCAGTTCAATCTGTTTACGGAATTCAGCTAATACAGTTTCACCATTAGGCGTCTTAGCAACCCAGTCATCAATAATGGGTTGCAACTGAGCTTTCCAGCGGGCCGCTTCCAACGGCGAAATATCTTCAACCACTTGATTGTCTTGCGCCTTTACTCGCGCCTCTATTGCCTTCGCATCAGTGTCACTGTGTCCACCAGCCCATCGAGTAAGAGACATGCCAGAATTATTATCAATGGCACGCTGCGCAGCAGCAGGTAAATCATCATAAGTATCCCGATTCATAAAGATCATCGCAGTCGACGACCCCATCGGCGCATTGAGATGATAATGCGTCACTTCATCCAATTTGAACGGCGCAACACCCGTCCAAGGAATAACCGCACCATCAAATACACCGCGATTAAGACCTTGGTAAGTATCACCAATCGCAGCCGTCACCGGCCAACCCCCAAGTAGTAATAAGGTATCGCTCTGTAACTTCCCTGCGGTGCGCATTTTGATACCAGCAAAATCTTCCATCGTACGAATAGGTCGATCACCAATATGCAAAGCCGAATTGGGAAACATAAATATGCCTAATAATTTAACGTTTTTAAATTCTTCAGCGATGACACCTTGTTCATAAAGATTCCAAAGTGCGACAGATCCTTCTAATGCGCTCTCGACTTCAAAGGGCAATGATGCGACATCCGTTTGCACAAACTGCCCGCCAACCGGTGCCAATGGAGTAAAAGCAATATCGACAACACCATCCAAAACACGGTCGTACATATTGCGGTAATTACCTAACGGTGAAGAGTAAAACGTACGGATATTTAACGTACCTTCAGATTCAGCCATAATTTTATTGAGCCAAGGCTCAAAGACTGCTTTATGCATAGACGCTCGTGGAGCGCTAGGCGAAGCAAAATTAAGCGACTCAGCACTTACCGTGTTAATGGTTAAGCAACATGTCACCAAGCAACTCAAAGCAATATATAAAACAGATAACTTATTCATTGGCATCCACGATATTATTTTTATCAGCTTCTAATTATTAAAATTATTTTGCAACTTAAACTATTTAAGATGACATTTTTGAGGACGTATTCACCACTGCGTGAAGGTTTTTGGCATAACTGGCGGCAGTGTTTGCATCCATACGCTGCGCAGCTTGAGCATATTCTTTCACAGCTTTAACCGCAGGTAGCGGTGCGTTCTTTATATTATTTAATAGCGACAACAATTCCACCTCTAATTGACCTGCGGAAACCGCTTTACTGGCCAAACCCATTTCAACGGCCCGAGCAGCATCAATTTCATCAGTGGAATACATTAAATACATCAATGCTTTTAATCCAATACGATCAACCAAACTAGACATCGCCATCGTCGGCATAATGTTATGTGCTATTTCTGGAAATTGAAATTTGGCGTCATCGGCTACTAAAGTAATATCAGCCACCGCAGCTAATGCACAACCAAAACCTTTGGCGAAACCTTGAACAATGATAATCGTTGGCACCGGAGAGTTGCGCAGTGCGCTGTAAAGGTCAAAAATTGGTGATACATCCTCTCGCAAGTCATAGGCCTCTTGACCTTTAGCTTGTTGACCAAAAATCTCACGGCCCAAACAAAAATCAGAACCATTGCCGCGCAAAACAATAGCGCGTGAATGTTGTGATGCCTCATTTATCATAGCGACTAAATTAATCGCCATTTGATCAGAAACACGATTGCCGATTTCCGCTCGATTTAAACTGATAGTAGTAATACCACCGAGCTGAGATTGCGTTATTAAATCGCTAGGCATCTTTTACCTCAAACTTCTAAATAGAAGCTAATGGACATTAACATTCTGCGTTTGCTTAACAGTTATAAACTAACGCGGTATATCAACACTAAATAACTAATCCAATAGCTAAGCCAATAACTAACCCATTAACTACGCAGGGCGATATTCAACCGGCCCATCAGCTTCAACGTGATTCGTTAACTCACCCAAACCCTCAATTGAAACGGTAACATTATCACCTGGCTTCATATGTACCATGCCAGCATACTTAATCGGGCCATATTGATTTTCGATAGCCCCTTCAGTATCACCGGGCTTAGGTGGCAATGCACCAGGTGTACCCATAACAATAACGTCACCGGTTCTCAATGAATAACCTGTCGATAAATAAGCAATCAAATCTTCAACATTAAACAGCAAATCATCTAAGCAAACTTCTTGACGAACAACGCCATTAATCGTGGTTTTCAATACTTTATCGTAAGGATTACCGAACTCGTCGGGCGTCATCAACCAGGGTCCAAAACTACCGGAAGAACCGAAATTTTTTCCTAAGCCAAACTGACGATTGTGTTTTTGAAATTCACGTACAGAGCCTTCGTTATAAATTGAAAAACCTGCGACATGATCCATCGCTCTATCTTTCGGTATATGACGGCCGCCACGTCCGATAACAACAGCCAACTCACCTTCGTAATCATAAGCACGATCAATTTCAACGGGCGGCGCCAAAATAGGCTGCAAGTGACCAACATGAGCCGCCGCAACCCGCAAGAAAATATGAGGATGATCCGGTGAAGTCGTTAATCCCGTTTCAGCAATATGAGTTTTAAAATTAAGTGCCAAAGCCCAAATTGCATGAGGCTCCGGAATAACTGGATCGAGATCAACTTGATCAAAAGATGACGTAGCCGCTTGGCCACTTACAGCGTTTTCAAGCTGCGCAATGCCATCAGGCAGCCCTAGAATATCAACTAACTTATTAGGTAAGTTCGGCGCAACTTTTGACAGTTCAACAAATTCGGTATCACTGGTCATCACACCAACACCTGGTACGCCGTTGGCACGATACGAAATTAATCTCATTTATTATTCCTCTCTATTTTAAGCGCTATTAAAAGCTGACCACCTATCATTGATGATTACTGACTATTATTCTCAGCACCTTCATGCAGGAGCAAAAAAACATATTTGATACTTGCTAGTTCGCAAAGATTTAACTTTTTCACTCTAACTATATCTGTAAAAGATCTACCGAGTATATCTAGCAAACTTATCAGGCTTCTATAAATTCGACACTACCGTCTCATATAGTGAGACCTTCTAGGAACACTACCACGCATAAAATGAAAGCAAACTTAAAAGCTAGCACGCCAATTTATTAAGCAACAACCGTACTAGCCAGTGCATATCATCATCACATAGCTCACAATAAGATTAACTCGAAAACACCAATCAGAAACAGCAAGGCAATTGATAATGACCCACTCCAATACCGCTTTAATAACCGGAGCTTCTGGTGGCATCGGCATAGAGTTGGCTCGCATGCATGCAAAGAAAGGCAGCGATGTCGTACTTGTTGCGCGCTCGAAAGATAAACTGGAAAAACTCAAAGAAGAGCTCGAAACGGAATATGGCATTTCTGCAACCGTTATCGCAGAAGACCTGTCTGTAAATGATTCCGCCCAACGTATTTTCAATAAAACTCAGCAATTAGATATTGCCGTTACTGTTTTAATTAACAACGCAGGTTTTGGTGGTCATGGATTATTTTATACACGTGATTTATCCGCCGAGACCGCAATAATGCAAGTCAATATGGTCTCGTTAACTCAACTGACGCATTTTTATTTAAAGGGCATGATAGAACGCAAACAAGGTAAAATCTTAAACGTGTCTTCAACCGCCTCTTTTATGCCCGGCCCATTACAAGCCGTTTACTATGCCAGCAAAGCCTATGTCACTTCTTTCACTCAAGCTATCGCCGAGGAAGTAGCTGAGCACAATATTACTGTAACAGCACTGTGCCCAGGGACCGTAGCAACAGGATTTGTAGATGCAGGCAATCTACATGGCGTTGATGTTTGGAAAAAAGCTAAATCAGCAGAGTCGGTAGCCATCTGTGGTTATCAAGCAATGGAACGAGGTGATTTAATTACTTTTAATGAAGGAAAGTTAAAGTTTCTGTTTAATTGGATTGTACCGCTACTACCTAGAAAAATCGTTTTAAAACTATCACGTCAAGTGATGGAAAAAACGGCTTAAACTACTGGCATCGACATAAAAAATTTTAGCCAATCCACAGGCTTGATGAACTCACAAAAACCCCAATGATTAAAAACCATTAATCCAGTTGACTATTCACAAGTGTTACTCCATCATATTAGGAAAACCTAAATTAGATAATACTTAACTAAATAGCTAACCAGAAAATACCGATGAATGACTTAAAACACCTACAAGCAAATGCCTCTGAAGCAGCTAGCCTATTGAAATCAATGAGCAATGAATCACGTTTGATGATTCTGTGTATGTTATTGGACAACGAGATGTCAGTGGGTGAGCTGAATGCAGTCGTTCCACTGAGCCAATCAGCATTATCTCAGCATCTAGCTGCGCTAAGAGATTCAGGGCTGGTAGCTACTCGCAAAGAGGCACAAACCGTTTTTTATTCCGTTGCCAGCGAGTCGCCGGCAAAAATAATTAGCGTGCTTAAGAGTATTTATTGCCCGGACTAAAAGACTTACCCAGCCAACGAATTATCGCGGCTACCACAAGAGGATTACTCATGACTGATTTCATCAACCCTATTTTAGGTGGCTTAATAATTAGTTTTTCAGTCATATTATTAATGTATTTATTAGGACGTATCGCAGGTATTAGCGGTATCTTTTGGGGCGCAGTTCAACCGACAGCACTGGCTAATTATTTCTCAAAGGACCGAGCTTGGAATTGGTTATTTTTACTCGGTTTGCCCTTAGGGGCTTGGTTGGCAAAAGTTTTATTACATATTTCTCCCACACCGCCCTCAGGCGATATTTTGCTAACTATTATTGCCGGTTTATTAGTGGGTGCAGGCGCTAAAATATCCAGTGGTTGTACCAGCGGTCATGGCGTTTGCGGCATTAGTCGTTTTTCTATGCGCTCGATAATTGCCACCTTGGTATTTATGACCACGGGGATTATCACCGTATTTATTATGAGCCAATTTGGAGAAATGATATGAAACCTTTCATCGCCCTACTCTGCGGCACACTATTTGGTTTTGGCTTGGCGCTTTCCGGCATGACCGACACACAAAAAGTAATTGGCTTTCTCGATATATTTGGACACTGGATACCAGACCTAGCGTTAGTTATGGCAAGCGCCGTTATCGCTACAACTATCGGCTTTCGGTGGGTTTTACAAAAGTCATCGCCGTTATTTGATAACAAATTTTATCTACCTACAAAAATTATACTGGATAAAAAATTAATCTCAGGTGCAGCCCTTTTTGGTATTGGCTGGGGGCTGTACGGCTATTGTCCCGGCCCTGCCATTGCCGCCTTGGCGTATTTGAATAGTAGCTCCCTAATATTTTTAATATCGATGTTCGTAGGTATGCTGTTATTTCATTATCTAGAAAAAGCATCGATAAAACCTTAGCGAACAGAGCCAGAAAACGTGGAGTAAAAATCATGAATACAAATCTAATAACCGCATCGTGTTTGTCAGCATTAATGTTTTTTTCGCTACCGCTTCTTGCGGAAATAACAGTGCCT
>CALBVI010000115.1 GCA_937969395.1 uncultured Spongiibacteraceae bacterium
CTGTACCGCAGCCTGCAACCCATTGCCAGCTTGCGCTATTGTTTGCTAAATCGGCGTCCAATAAACAATCCCAAAACCATTCTGCGCCCAATCGCCAATCGACTAATAAGTTCTTTATTAAAAAAGAGGCGGCAATCATTCGCACTCTGTTATGCATGGTGCCGGTTTGCCAGAGTTCGCGCATACCTGCATCGATAATAGGATAGCCTGTTTGTCCCTGCTGCCACTTTTGCAACCATTGAGGGTTGTTCTGCCAAGGAAAGTGATCAAATGCTGGTTTTAAGTTTTTATTAGGCAGTTCAGGGAAATGGAACAGCAAATAAGCGGAGAACTCTCGCCAGACTAATTGCCGCTTAAAATGCTCGCTATTATCGTCGACAGCCATTGCGGTTAGTTGTTGTATTATCTGTCGAGGTGATATTTCGCCAAAGTGCAAGTGAGGTGATAGTTTCGAAACGCTATTGATGGCAGGGAAGTCGCGCCCTTTTTTATATTGATCAATATTATTGTCTAAAAATTTTTGCAGTAGCTGACTGGCGCCATCTTCACCAGGTTGCCAGTTTTCGGCGATAGTTTTATACCACTGAATATGGGGCAACAATCCAAGTTCTTCAGTTTTTGTTTCGGCGGTTTTTTTTAAATTGATAAAAGAGAGTCTAGGTTTTGGCAAAGCCTGAGACTGCTGTTCTCTAATGAGTGTTTGTCGATAATAGGGGGTGAATATTTTATAAGGTGTGCCATCTTTTTTATAAATAGCCCATGGCTCGTTTAATAAACTGCCGTTATGACTCACTACATTGATGTCTGCGTCTAAGAGTTCTTTTTTAATAGTGGTGTCTCTGCTCACACACCATGGTTCATAGCAGCGATTCCAGAATACTTGATCAATATTGTATTGCTTACATAATTCGCTAAGTATTTCTAATGGATCACCTTTGTAGCAGGCTAACTTTCCATCGAGTGAATTATTTAACGCCGTTAGTGATTGGTGCAGCCACCAGCTGCTAGCGCCACCCAGAGAGGAAGGCGCTGCGTTTTTATCATCTAAAATATAAATCGGTAAAACATCGCCGCGATTGGCCGCAGCGGTTAATGCTGGGTTATCTGTTAAACGAAGATCTTGTCGGAACCAATAAATACTGACGGCAGTTGTCATAATTTCAATCTGTTGCAAGTTTACTATTAAGTGTTTTATAGATTGTTGGCAAGACCTAAAGATTCTGGGTACGGTTCAAGATAACGTTGGGCGCGAATATAGTCAGAGCCATACTGTTGCAAATAGTGCTTCAATAAAGTGAGTGGTGTTATTAATGGCACAATGCCCTCGTTATACTTTTTAATGACTTCGGCAATATCTTGTCTGGCTTGCGAAGGTACACTCTCTTTCAGGTAACCTGAAATATGCATCAAGGTATTGGTGTGATTTTTTTTGGTGGCAGGCTTAGAAAGTGCTGCAATAAACTGGTTGAAATAATCAGACAATAAGCTGTCAAGCGGAACGTTTTTTGTTTGCGCTAACATCTTGCCTAAACTTTTATAACTAGCTTGATGATGAGCCATTAATAAATATTTGTAGCTGCTGTGAAACTGAATGAGCTTATGGGCTGAAGGTTCGGTTAACACTTCATTGCGAAAATTATGATAGGCGTAAACGCGCAGCACAAAATTTTCGTAAAGTCTGGCATCGTGAAGTCGGCCTTCCTCTTCAATTGGCATAAATGGATAGCGTTCTTTTAATGCTTTAGCAAATAGGCCAGATGTTCTTTGGTCATGAGGATAACCACTGTCTTGATAAACCTTAATGCGTTCTAAGCCGCAGCTGGGCGAGTTTCGCATTAAGATGTAGCCATCAAAATCACTAAAACCTGCTAACTTATCTTCAAAGCCGGCAATGAGTTGCGCGGTTAGGTCGCTATTGTCGTCATTACTATAAGTTAGTGTTGGATTGTCAGGATCACCGATTAAGCGCATAGCTGGTCGAGGGGTGCTAAATCCCGCTGAAACTTCGGGGCAAAATGTTTTAAATGAAAAATGTTTGCTGAGATGGTTTAGGCATAGCTTTGATTGCGTATGGCCGCCGTTGTAGCGGACCTCATGGCCGGCAAGGCAGGCACTCAAACCAACATTTATAGCTGCTTTGGATGTTGCTTCCGGTAGATTAGTTACTGCGATGTCATTGGCCAAATCATTATCCGTTGAAACTTGCTTGGTTGAGCTAAGCTTATCCTTAGTCATTCAATTCCCTTATGGCTACTTATTAGTGTTTAGTGCTTATTTAAGGTTGATACGTAATTAAAGACCATTTGGCGCAGAATTATGTAGGTATCTTTACCGAAAGTGTTAAATTTGTGACTATTAATGGGGTTTGGTGCGTAACTCATTAATGATATTGCGATATTTGAAGTGACAGATTCTAATTTTATGAATCATCACTAAATAAACTGGTCTACAGTATGTCGGTTTATTGGTGGTGATTAACGAATAATAACGTGGTGGTTGAGGTTTCGATATGAATATACTTATCACTGGCGGTACAGGGTTGATTGGTAACGCCTTTATTCATCAATATTGTGCTCAGTATCAATTTACCGTGTTATCACGCTCGCCTTTGCAGGCAAAAAAGCAACTTCCCGCTGACGTCATTATTATCGATACACTCTCCAGCCTCAGCGACCTCAACGATTTCGATGCGGTGATTAATTTGGCAGGAGAGCCAATTATAGATAAGCGCTGGTCTAAGCAACAAAAGCAGATTATTTGTGACAGTCGTTGGGTGATTACTCAGCAGCTAGTGGATTTATTCAAAGTGAGCAACACACCTCCTACTGTTTTTCTTAGTGGTTCTGCTATTGGTGTTTATGGTAATCAGGGCAATGTGGAAATTGATGAAAGCTACCCTGTTGATGCAAATGATTTCCCTAGTCAAGTTTGTGAGCGCTGGGAAAAAATAGCCCAGCAGGCAGAGCCTCATACACGGACGATCTATCTAAGAACTGGAATTGTTTTGTCTCCTCAAGGTGGCGCTTTAAAAAAAATGTTGCTGCCTTTCAAATGCGGTCTTGGTGGCAAGGTTGGAAACGGTCAACAGTATATGTCGTGGATACATTATCAAGATATGATCAGTGCTATGGACTACGTATTAAATGAGCAGCGTATTAGTGGCGCTGTTAATATGGTGGCTCCCGTACCTGAAACCAATCAAGTCTTTAGCAAATTGTTGGCGAAAGCATTGAACCGAATCGCTATTCTCCCCGTACCTAAACCAGCCCTAAAATACTTGTTAGGTGAATCTTCTTGTTTATTGTTAGATAGCCAGAAGGTATTGCCGAAAAAGTTACTTGAAAGTGGTTTTGTCTTTTCTGCGCCCAGCTTGCAATTAGCACTTGCGGATATGCTGTAACCGATAAAGATTAGGCTTAAATTAATAGACGAGTGAAATAAATGCGTTACCTATCGTGTGTGCTGGTGTTTTTGCTGTCGGGCTGTGTGGGTATTCCCAATGGTATCAAGCCAGTTGATGATTTTGATATTAATCGCTATCTAGGTAAATGGTATGAGATAGCGAGATTAGACCATTCTTTTGAGCGAGGTTTAGAGGCTATAAGTGCAGAATATAGCTTGAAGGATGACGGCGGCGTTAATGTCGTTAACCGTGGTTTTAATGTAGAAGAAAAAGAATGGGATGAAGCAAAGGGCAAAGCGTATTTTGTTAATGATGAAAATACTGGGCATTTAAAAGTCTCCTTTTTCGGCCCTTTTTACGGTTCATATATTGTTTTTGAGTTGGGTGATGATTATGAGTATTCGATGATTACCAGCAGTGATAAATCTTATCTGTGGTTATTGTCGAGAACAGCTGAAATTGATACAGCCTTAAAACAACATTTTATAAAAACAATTACTGACTTGGGTTTTGATCATGGCAGTCTGATATTTGTTGATCAGACAGCCAATTTTTAACAGGTATTAATCCATAAGCCTATTTGTTGAATAGCGCTATTAGTATAAAAGCTAATAAATCTTAAAAAGATAATTAATGTATGAGTACCAAAAAGACCTTGTTACGATTGCCTTGCCGAGGCTGTACACGTGATTGCAAAAACTATAGTCGTTGCGATGGCTATCCTTGGCGTATGCCTGAAGCGTCTTCTAATGATAAAATAGATGGCGCTGACAATACAGCTAATAAGACTTTGACGAAGTAAGGCATAAGACTAAATGAAATACTTATTGATTATCGCACATGGAAGCCGCCGAGCAGCCTCCAATGATGAAGTTAAGCTATTGGCAGAGAAGGTCTCTGCCTCTATGTCTTCAGACGATATTGTAAAAGTCGCTTTTTTGGAATTAGGCCTACCGTCAATACCCGAAGAGATTAATAAATTTATTGATTCAAATGTTAATGAGTTATTAGTGTTGCCTTACTTTTTATCCGCAGGCGTTCATGTCGCTAAAGATGTACCGGAAATCATCGGTGCAGCGATGGCGCAATCACCCGGTAAAAACTTCAAAATATTGCCGCATATAGGGGCAATGGATGCAATGGTAGAGGTGGTTGCTTCAGCTGCTGATTGTGGTTAGTTCACAAGAGTTCAACGATTCAGT
>CALBVI010000116.1 GCA_937969395.1 uncultured Spongiibacteraceae bacterium
GCAATATTATTAATATATTATACGATATCGGTTGAATTTTAGATTGGTTCACCAAACAATCAAGTTGTTTGCAGTTTTAAAAGGGTGATTATTAACAGGTTTATCGTTGCTATTAAGTAGAGAGGGCAAAATTGTGCGAAAGGAGATTAGTGCTTAGTGCTTAGTTTATGGTTTTGAGAAGGTGGTTTTGAGAGGGCGTTTTTGAGCAATACTAAGAAAGAAAAATGGGGTGGACGATGGGGATTGAACCCACGACCACCGGAATCACAATCCGGCGCTCTACCAACTGAGCTACGCCCACCATTAATACATTCAGTTGCAGTAAGGAATTAACAGCTGAAAAATGGTCGGGGTAGAGAGATTCGAACTCCCGACATCCTGCTCCCAAAGCAGGCGCGCTACCAGACTGCGCTATACCCCGACATTCTCGACCTTGGCTGCGATAGTTGTCAGCCTCAAACGAGGTGCGCATCATACTCAGGGCGTAGGCATTCGTCAACGATAAATCTAGCTATTTTATTTGCGCTGTTCACTTTGACTAGATAAGACTCCATGCGACAATAGCTGACGTTTTTTTCATTTATTTCAATTGCATACAGGATATACAGAAAATGCCTGCACTGGTTCTTGATGGTAAAGCTCTAGCTGCTCAATGGGAGCAGCAACTTAGCGAGCGCGTGGCCGTTTTAAAAGAAAAATCTTCGGGTAAAACGCCTATTTTAGCAACAATTTTAGTTGGCGCTGATCCTGCCTCTGCTACTTATGTAAAAATGAAGGGGAATGCTTGTCGGCGTGTAGGTATGGATTCTTTAGCCGTAGAGATGGGTGAGGAAACGACTACTGAGCAGCTGTTAGCTAAGATTGCTGAGCTTAATAGTAATAAAGATGTGCATGGTATTTTGCTGCAGCATCCAGTGCCTAGCCAAGTTGATGAGCGCGCTTGTTTTGATGCCATTGATTTAGCTAAAGATGTCGATGGTGTAACCTGCTTAGGGTATGGCCGTATGGCGATGGGCGAAGAGGCTTATGGCTGTGCGACGCCGAAAGGCATCATGCGTATACTTGAGCATTATAATATTGAATTAGAGGGTAAACATGCGGTGGTAGTTGGTCGCAGCGCTATTTTGGGCAAACCGATGTCGGCGATGTTATTAGAAGCCAATGCAACGGTGACAACCTGCCACTCTCGTACACAAAATCTACCGGCACATATTAAACAAGCCGATATTATTGTTGGTGCAGTTGGCAGACCAGAATTTATTAAAGCTGAATGGATAAAGGATGGCGCTGTAGTGGTTGATGCAGGTTATCACCCCGGAGGCATAGGCGATATTGAAATTGATGACGGCGTTAAAGAGCGCTGCACGGCTTATACGCCTGTTCCTGGTGGTGTTGGACCGATGACGATTAATACGTTGATTTTTCAATCGGTTGAATCTGGCGAGAAGGCTTTTAGTTAGTCGCTGCTAAGGTCTAGTAAGGTCGAGTGATAAGTTTTAATACGCATAAAAAAACGGGCAATTAATATTGCCCGTTTTTTTATGGAAAATGTAAGCTTGATATAAAATCGTACTAATTGCGCTTCCAGCCTTCGCGAGTCAAGGTTATACCTTGTTCGGTCAGCTCGTTGCGAATTTTATCCGCCGCAGCATAATCTTTATCAGCACGAGCTTGTTTCATCGCAGTCATTGAATCATCGATAGCTTGGTCTGATAAATCACCTTCCGCTACGTCAACATAAAACCAATCATCAGGATTCTTTTGTAATAAACCCATTAGCGACGAAGCTTTTAGTAATAGTGATTTGAGCGCAATTTTTTCATCATCGTTTGCTGTTTTCAATGATTTAACAATGGCATGCATTTCACGAATGGCGATCGGGGTATTCAAGTCATCGAGTAGAGCTTGATAAATAGTACTGCTAGATATGTCAGCTGAATCATCTACTTTTATGTCCTCTAGGCCGCGAAGCGTATTATAAAAAGTGTCTAAAGATTTTTTAGCATTATCTAATAACTCTACACTGAAATTTAATTCACTACGGTAATGCGCTGACAAAATAGCAAAACGGATAGTTTCGCCCGAGTAATGCTCCAGCAAATCATTGATCATGCGAAAGTTGCCTAATGACTTAGACATCTTCTCGCCATCAATATTGATGTAGGCATTGTGCATCCAGTAACGCACAAATTGCTCACCATTGTGCGCGCAGCTGCTTTGAGCTATTTCATTTTCATGGTGAGGGAATTGCAAATCAATACCGCCACCATGAATATCAATGGTATTACCTAAATGCTTTTCAATCATTGCCGAGCACTCTAAATGCCAACCAGGTCGGCCTCGTCCCCAAGGACTATCCCAGCCAGGCTCATCGTCAGTAGAGGGCTTCCACAAGACAAAATCGCCGGCATATTTTTTATAAGCGGCAACTTCTACACGTGCCCCCGCTAACATATCCTCTAAAGAACGATTGGATAACTTGCCGTAGTCTTCCATTGATTGCACATCAAATAAAACGTGACCCTGCGCAGCATAGGCGTGGCCGTTATTAATTAACGCCTCAACCATGCTAATCATTTCACCAACGTGGTCTGTTGCAAAAGGCGTTATGGTTGGCTTGAGGTTATTGAGTTGTGCCATGTCTTCAAAGTAGGCGGTGGTATAGCGTGCGGAAACATCACTGATGCTTTCGTTATTCGCTTTCGCAGTGTTCATGATTTTGTCATCAATATCAGTGATATTGCTGGCGTAGATCACATTCTCGTATTGTGTTTGTAGTACGCGGAATAAAGTATCAAACACGACAGCAGGGCGAGCATTGCCAATATGGACTCGGTTATAGACCGTTGGTCCGCAGACATACATTTTTACCGTGTCGGGTGTTAGAGGGGTAAAACTCTCTTTGTTACCGGTTAGCGTATTGTAAATTTTTAAACTCATGTTTGTGCTCATGTTTTGATTAACCGGTGATTATTGTTCTGATTTTCACCGGTTTATTATTGGCTATTTTAACGTTGTGCTATGTGGCTTATTTG
>CALBVI010000117.1 GCA_937969395.1 uncultured Spongiibacteraceae bacterium
ATGGTTATATATATTTCCGAGCGCAGAGAGTGTTGCACTATCCTTCATCAACTTCGCTTGAGCTACAATTGATTCCTTGGACTCTTGCTGTGCTTCCCTAGACAACCTGATCTCATACCTCGTAAATTTTAATTCACGACTTTGTAATACAATCGTTAGTAACAGAGCAATGAACGCGATAAAACTCAATACTGGATTTAAAACACCACCGATAAAATCACCAAATGTTCCCCATACGTCATGCCTTAGAGATAAGGGTCCAGAGAACTGCTTGAAATAAACAATGTAAGCTGCCGCAATAATCACGACTGCAACCAAAGCCAGTCCAATCATTACTCCAGCAAGATGTATTGATATCCAACTTTCATCATCTGGACCTTGTATTTCTTTTTCTCTCAATCTGGACTCCTTTAGAATAAATATCTTATTCAAACTCCATATCCACGATAGGCGCTATACATTTCAGTAAACCCAATCGCACTAAGTGTTTCTAGGTTTTTTGAAACCAATCGATGGAGTCAGACTCCATTGAAATCCTACTACTCTTTTCGCTCTTGAACTTAAGCCCCCTTTGGAGCCACCTGTTTTTTGTCATCAATAACGGCGCTTAACAGCGAGGACTGTCTGAGTTATTTTTGATTAAGTATCAAAAATAGCGAGTTCCACAGCGGCCGCTATTTCTAATCAAACTCAGGTTTCCCGCAGGGCGACGAAGTTGGGTGGGCTTTCTTTTGGTTCCGTTTTCTTTGCCCACCAAAGAAAATGAACTCGCCGCCGGGCGACCCCGGCAAACTAATCATCGGGCTCTGACCCTACTTACCACAAAACCATCACTACAAAGCATTACTATCACGCCAACGCTTTCTAACTTTAGCCATAAACAAAGACTCTTCTGGCACTTTAATATTGTTAAGTAATTCAGTAACAAACTTGTCAATCACTTTAATAGTGCGGCCACCTTTTAATGCGGTGTGGCGGACTTTGACAAATTTGTCTTCAAACACCATGAGGTACGTCTGAGATTCAAATTCATTAGTCAGGGTGTCCTCGAAGCCACTTTCGAACATCATTGACTGAACAGTACCCTCATTCGCAGGCAGGCTTTTAAGCTGATTCTCACCAAACCATGCATTCTTCAATTCGTTTTCTGTAGCATTTAGCTTTATATCTTGTTTGACATTACTCGCTTCCTTTTCAAGGACATCTGCGGGGTCATCCCAACGAGTCGAACGGATTGGATATACGAAAACATCAATATATTCATCGCCAGGTGTATCAGCTATATACCTCACCGCTGCTCCACGGAAAGGGTGATTAAATATAAATTTTTCTTGGCGCGAATAGTCATAGGCGGTATCAGGTAACAATAAGTCATCGCTATAGTTGCTGGAATCTAATTTTGAAGCCAAATATTCAGCAGAAAATAATCCCTCCTCCTGCAGATCACGAACGACATGTGACGCTACACTTTTTGCAATGTCTACGTCAGTGTCTTGCTCCATACTGAATAATGACATCCTGAGCTCTAGAGGAATATCGTAGTTAAAATTTCTCAACTCATACTCATACCAGTACAGAGCTACATCGAGCTTAATGTTGGCAGATACAACCACCGGCAACATCATTAATGTCGCACCCGAAACAACAGCACTACCAAGCTCTTCACCACCTTCAAAATTATAAGAGCCGCTAGTGACTAACAGTCTATAACCAACGTCTTTATCGGCAAATAAAACATCATCAAAGGCACTGGTAGCCTTTAATTGTTTTGAAAACTTCAATAAATCCAAGCGATTAAGTTCACAGTGATGTAACAATGATTTGGCATCAAAGTCTTTACACTCATCATAAAACACATCGGAAGGACTATTACGAAACACAGAAATAGGTGGGATTTTTATATCGGGGTTAGCCTCATACTCTGCAATAATCATTTGATTGGTGCTCGAACAAGCGGCAAGGCTGAGCACTACAATAATAAAACCAATGAATTTCATTTAAATTTTTCCAAAATACTTACGTCGAATAAAGAGTGCATGACCTTGCGTGACTGGGTTACCATCAGCCACAAAAAAAGCCAGACCATTACTGGCAATGATCTGGCTTTCGGTACTCTTATTGAGAACACTATGATTGAGAGCGCCCTGATTTAGAACGCTGTTATTGATAGCCCCACAGAATGGCCAGTTGTCACTCACGATAAAATCCACTCTCTTCGTGAGTTCCCTATCGGCCGCTTCCTACGCCTTTAAATACGTCCTTGAATCCTGTGGTCAAACCCTTTCGACCACCTACATATAGGAAACTTATTACTACTATTATTTATTCCCCAACAGTAGCATGGACAACCACGCAACGGAAAGCGTTAAAAGACAAAGAATTGATATTTTTCATAGGCTTAGCGACCCGCGCTACTTCTTTAACTCAGTATTCTTCAGTTCTTTCCGCCGTTGAACTCTGGGCCCCAATACGTAGTCGCCAATATTATTGGGGACACATTTATTTATTGTTGACTACCCGTAACCGTATTCATTCATCGCCGACCAAATATAGCGAGGTACTCAGCAAAACAGAACTGCCGATTGCGCTGCCCTCCTGTCAATTCGGCTAACACATTGTACTTTACAAAATCATTTACCAAGGCAGCTGCGGTATTCGTTTTAATATCCAACAGCGCAGCTACTTCTTTAATTGAAACAACAGGGTCTTGATAAAGATGACGTATCAACGACTGCGCATTCTCTTGTCTACGGGTGCTAAAGCGTGGCAGCACTTCTTGCTCTACTCGAAGCTTCAACGCCAAAATGTCTTTAAACACCTGAATCGAGTTTTCCGCTGTTTCAACGACACCGTGTAAAAAGAATATTAACCACTGCTTCAGCTGGTTAGATTCACGAACAGCCATCAGGCTATCCATATACTGTGTTTTATTACGCTCAAAATAATCTGATAGATACAGGGCTGGCTTATTTAATAAGCCAAAGTTTGCTAGGTAGAGGGTAACCATCAAGCGACCTAAACGACCATTACCATCTAAGAAAGGGTGTATGGTTTCAAATTGATAGTGCGCTATAGCAATTTTGATCAAATGAGGGATTTTAAGGTCTTCATTATGGAAGAACTTCTCTAAGTCGCTCATGAGATCAACGACTTCATTTTGATGCGGAGGCACAAAGATGGCGTTTTTTAAACTAACACCAATCCAGTTTTGGCTATTGCGGAATTCACCGGGGTGCTTTCCCTCACCTCTTACACCGGTCATTAATATTTTATGGGTATATTTCAATAAACGATTCGATAACGGTAAGTTATCCAGCTGATTTATGGCGTGATTAATAGCTGAGATATAATTTTGTACTTCTTCCCAGTCATCGCGTTTTTCCGGATCAATATCATGCTTGTCGAGTAAAGCATCTTCAATTGTGGTGCGAGTACCTTCAATTCGGCTGGACTGTGTAGCCTCCTTGGTGATGTGCATACGAATAAAGAAGTCTACATCGGGAATAAGCTGTGAGAAGGCATTTAACTCGCCTAACATCCGGTCAGCCTCACTCAACAACTGCTGAATGTCACCATCGGAGAAGATCCAAGCATGGTTAATTCGCTCAGGAGAAAAGCTTTTGTATTGGTATTGCTGTTTATAAGATCCAGCAATGTAGTCGCGAACGTCCATGCTTATGTCGTTTTCTCCATTCGTTTTCGACATTACGTTATTTCACTGTCAAAACGTATACATTAATTATCCTTATGTCAAATTCCACGCTATTTTTCGATATAAGGATTTTCTTATGTCAAAAACTAACTTAACTAGCACCTCTTTAAACAGGGCCTAAGTAAATGCCCAACCTAGCGGGCTAACAGACTGTCGGTTCACTTGAGTATTATAGGGGCTTTTATGCTCTTATTTTTAAGCCCTTAGAAAACTGAATGTTTGATTGAAGATCAAGATAGTGGATTAAAAGTTCGCACCGAAATTGGAGCGCATCGCCACAGGCATTTCAAACAAAGCAGGCACATCGGCGGCTTTAAGTGGCCTGTAAAAATAATAACCTTGAAATTTTTCACAGCCTTTAGCTAATAAAAAATTGAATTGCTCAAGGGTTTCTACGCCCTCGGCAATAGTTGTTAATTCCAAATTGTGCGCCAAGCTGATAATGGTGGAGACGATCTGTCCGTCTTCTTTTAAGGTGTCGCACTCCTCTACGAAGGAGCGATCTATTTTTAATATATCGACGGGGAGTCTTTTTAAATAATTTAATGAGGAATAACCTGTACCAAAATCGTCAATAGACAAGCTAATATTGAGTGCTTTTAGTTCTGTCATCACACTAATGCAGCGTTCAATATCTGTTAGTAGTACACCTTCGGTTATCTCTAATTCGATTAGACTACCATCAATATCATGTCGCTCTAGTTCAGTTTGAATGAATGCCACTAAATTACCGGAGATAAGATGCTTGCCGGAAATGTTGATGGATATAGGCAACAACGCCACACCTTGTTTACGCCATAATTGCAGCTGGGCGAAGGTTTCTAGAATCACTTTTTCGTCCAATAAAATAATGCAGTCTGACTCTTCTGCCGCAGGTATAAAGTCACCAGGCATTATTAACCCCTCTTCGGGGTGCTGCCAGCGGACTAGTGCTTCAAAA
>CALBVI010000118.1 GCA_937969395.1 uncultured Spongiibacteraceae bacterium
TTTTGTTCAATTAAATATAAAACAACCATGATACGTCCGGTTCTGCCGTTCCCGTCAGTAAATGGGTGTATCGATTCAAATTGATAGTGCGCGATGGCGGCTTTAATTATAGGGTGAGTGTCATCATCAGCATTCATCCACTTAAATAGATTATCCAGCAAATCCCTTATCAGAGTTTCGCCATCTGGTGGTGTATAAACTATTTCTCCCGTCGAGGGCCTTTTCAATGAAGTCCCTGGCACTTTTCTTATTATCATTTCATGGTTCTTTATCACGGTGCATATCTGTTCTGCCAAAGGAGTACATAAAGGGCGATTACTACTCCAACCGAGCTGCATGGCCTCTGCATACCTATGCACTTCCTTAGTAAGCGGGTCTGTGGCTTTATCGGATGATCCTGAGGCAAAGAGATCTCCGTCTGTAGTGACTATCATCTCTATTTCAGATGATGCCTTCGCTTCTAATAAAATCACACTTTCATAGAGAGCAGCCTCATTAGGAAGGTGCTCAGCCGTTGCTGATAACTTTGCAAGCGCTTCAGATGCGGGAACAAGCTTCTTATACAGCGCCATTGACTCGATAGGGCTATAGGGAGGAAGTGTTGGTAAATCGTAATATGGGGTTTTAGGATCAAACATGTAGTTACAGAAATTAGAGAATTTCCGTAATGTTAGCATCGAACTTACGAAAAAACGAAGATTTCTGCAAATTTAAAGATAAACATACAATATTCTACGATTTACAGGGTGTTCGATATTGGTATCGCGCTTAACGCTGAGTGAGGTGGGTAGTTAAAAAACTTAGCCATTACACAACTGCAACCACTTTTTTACCCCTGCACTGCGGTACTTATCGCGGCGTAAAATTAAGTAGAAGGCACGGTTTAAGTCGCGATGGGGAACATTAAGCGCGACTAAGCTGCCGCGTTTGAAGTTATCTTCTACTGCTATGCGCGATAAACATGAGATACCCAAGCCTGCTTCTACTGCGCGTTTTATTGCCTCGGTATGTTGTAACTCTAGGGTAATAGTTTGCTGAGACATTAGCCCATGCATGGCGCGATCAAACCCTTGGCGAGTACCTGAACCCTGCTCCCGTAATATCCATTCGGCGGCTAATAAATCACTATCGTCCAACTCCTGCTTATTGGCTAAGGGGTGTTTGGGTGAGCAAAACACCACTAGCTCGTCGTCACGCCAGTAGCTTACTTCTAAATCGGGGTGCTGAAACTCGCCTTCGATTAAGCCTATGTCTAAATCAAAATTTAAGATTTGTCGGGCGATGGCTTCGGTATTGGCCACCTCTAGGGTGACTTCTGCCCCAGGGGTTTCTCGCATGAAATCTGCCATTAGCTCCACAGCTAAGTAGTTGCCAATGGTTAGAGTGGCCCCTAGTTTTAAATGGCCTACCTCTTTGTGGGTCATTAGTTCTTGTTCTAGTTCTTTCGCCTGTTCTAGCAGTGCTTCGGCTTTGGGTCGCAGTAAACGCCCTAGCTCATTGACTTGTAAGCGCTTACCAACACGGTCAAACAATTGCACATCAAACTGTTGCTCCATGTCTTTGAGTGCGCCACTGGCTGCTGACTGTGACATGGCCAAGCTATCAGCAGCTTTGGTTACGTTCTCGAAATGGGCAGTGGCTAAAAATACTTCTAGCTGCCTGAGGGTATAACGCATGGTGTTCTCCTCGCTCTTAAGTATCTGTTATTCAGTATCAGCTCCTAAACACCAACTCTTAAGCTCACTCTATTAGATCCGTATAACTGATAAACCGATTACAAAAATCAGAATAACCCATTTTACCAATATAGCAACTTTGTTTAATCTACAACTATTCTTCACCGCATCATTATTAAAGAGTTAATCACTATGGCTACGCTTTTAAAAGAACAGGTCACTGACGTTAAACACTGGACCGATACTTTGTTCAGTTTTAAAACCACGCGCCAATCGGGTT
This sequence comes from uncultured Spongiibacteraceae bacterium, assembly GCA_937969395.1. Classification (GTDB taxonomy): domain Bacteria; phylum Pseudomonadota; class Gammaproteobacteria; order Pseudomonadales; family Dasaniaceae; genus Oceanicoccus. Next base: position 1,957 of record CALBVI010000118.1, read on the forward strand.
TTCGTTTTAAGAATGGTCACTTCACGATGATTGGCTTGGAGGGCGAAGGCCGTCCGTTGCTACGAGCCTACAGTATCGCCAGTGCGAATTATGAAGACGAATTAGAGTTTTTCAGTATTAAAGTTGCTGATGGGCCACTGACTTCAAAGCTGCAAAAGATTAAAGAAGGCGATGAGATTCTGTTAAGCAATAAGCCAACGGGCACGCTTATCCTCGATAATTTGTTGCCGGGTCGTAATCTTTATCTCATTAGTACAGGCACTGGTCTTGCGCCTTTTTTGAGTATTATTAAAGACCCTGAAACCTATGAGCAGTTTGATAAGGTTATTTTGACTCACGGCTGTCGCTTTGAAGAAGAGCTGGCGTACCGCGATGTTATCAACACTGAGTTGCCTGCGAATGAATATTTTGGTGATCAAATTAAGGAACAATTAATTTATTACCCCACACTCACTCGTGAGGCTTTTAAAAACACCGGCCGTATTACCGAGTTGCTCGATAGCGGTAAGTTAGCTCAGGATATTGGTTTGCCAGAAATCAATTTAGCTGATGACCGTTTTATGATTTGCGGCAGCCCCAGTATGTTGAAAGACTCCTGCGATATTTTGGATAAGCGTGGCTTTAAAGAAGCGCGTCATGGCAATGCAGGCCACTATGTTATTGAACGAGCTTTTGTAGAGTAAAAGCCCTAATAACATAATGACCTAAATTTGAAGCGGTATGATGAAAGGAAGAACCTCAAGAACTAGATAGGGGTTCTTTAAACATGCTATTCGATATTGACTGCTACATCGTCGCCTGCGGTAACTGTGATATTAACACCAGCACTAAAGCTAACGATGTCATTGCCATCAACGTTATCAGCCGTATTATCATCGGTATTGATATCTAATGATGCGTCACAGGTAAAGGCGAGTGTGTAATCTCCGACCGGAACAAAGCCGATCGTAAATTCATAATCTTCTGTCGTCGAGTTGTACACGACTGATGCCGATGCTACTGGGTCGGCATCATTTCCCTGCACATCTTGTATTAGCGAGTCGTTATCACTAAACAAATACACAGCGTTGCCTATATCGTCGTTATCTCCATTGCTGCAATCGGCATCTATAATTAACGCTTCTGCAACCGTGCCATTTATATTTTCCGCTTCCAAATTATCAACTAATCGTAGGGTTGGTCGCAGCTTATAGTCCCCTGTTCCTTCTTGATGGACCGATTTTCTAAGATCAAAATCAATGGTAAAATCACTTGTAGTGCCTGCACCAACTGTAAATCCACGGTTCAACTTTAAACCGGTTTGAGCGCTACTTGGAATCTCTAGTGGATACTGGACATCGTCAATAACAATATACGAGTCACTTTCGTTTACACCCAACCTTATCCACTGGTAATCACCGCTCGCTATACTCTCACCATCTAACAACAACGATCTGTCTTCACCTTGTAGTGCTAATAAATTTAGCGTTTTAGCTTCATCAAATTCAATGAGCTTTCGCTCAGCTCCTTGCAACTCTACCGACGTGAACGAAACAACAACTTCGGATGCATTTTCAACGGGACCATCCGTGATACCTAACGATAATTCGCCATTGCCATTGCTACTATCACTGTCACTACTGCCGCCACACCCTGTTAGAGCAATTAAAGCGGCTAGCGCTGACACGTTTAAGAGCATATTCATAATAAGTTATCCAAAAAATAGAGTTGATGCACGGATTGTGACTGACTAATCACGGTTATTCAAAGTAAGTAACTCGTTAGTGATAACCTACACTCAAAGATAATAATAACCAACTATTATCGCCTTAGCTCTGTGAGGTATTCAGCAGGGTAACCCTACACTCAGCCCAACAATTCACTATTCCATCACAGCTAATACATGTATGCTAAAAAAATGCGGCAAATGACATTATTATTTTCTCGTTTTTTTGGTAACAGCACGGCGGCCTCTGCTGCGCGGCCTATGTGCTTCGTCCTCTATCTAAGTTTGTGTTTAAGCCCAAGCGCGGTTAATGCTCAGGCGCTTGATTCTCGCCTTAGTGATTTACCTACTGCTGAATTTCATTTTGCACGACTGATGTATTCCAGTGACTCCACCCGCCGTCGTTCACGTAGACCTGCATGGGCGACTGACTACCCCGACGCCGAATATCATCTTATGGATGGCATCAATAGAATGACCAATATCGATCTAGAAAGTGTCGATTTTGATGGCTACGGTGGTCGATTAATCGATTTAGCGGATGAAAGAATTTTCGATTACCCCTGGTTATATGCGGCTGAAGTTGGGCAGTGGACATTGAGCATTAGTGAAGCCGCTCGGCTGAGGGAATATTTGGACCGAGGTGGCTTCTTAATGGTTGATGATTTTTGGGGCGGCTATGAGTGGTACACCTTTGTTGAATCGATGCAGCGCGTGTTTCCCAATCGACCAATTGTTGAGATCGACGAAGACGACCCAATAATGCATATTGTTTACGATGTTGATAAGAGTACTCAAATTCCTGGTAGAAGTGGCATACCGCAAGGTTCTAAACCGCATTGGCGCGGTATCTTTGATAGTGAAGGCCGGTTAATTGTCGCGATTAATTTTAATATGGATATGGGGGATGCTTGGGAGCACGCGGCGGATCCTGACTACCCTGCGGAAATGACCGCAGCGGCTTATCGGTTTGCGGTTAACTATATTGTTTATTCAATGACCCATTAAGACCGACTTGTATCGCCGGGAAATAAAACCGGCTGATCGCCCTCTATCCATGCTGGATATTTTTTCATAACGCTTTCAAATAATTTGCTGTCTAACCATTGGCTTAACCACGCCTGAAGATTTTTATAGGGCGTTTTATCAAACCAAGCTTTATCGACAAAAGCGAACTGTCTTATAAACGGAAATATCGCCACATCTGCGAAGCAGACCTTATTCGTTATCAAATATTTTTTGTTTTTTAATCGTTCATCTAATTTTTTTAAAAACGTCTCAGCTTCATCGCGGTATTCAACTTCTGTTTTTTTCGGATAACGATCAGCATATTTGTAGCGATCTAAACACGCTTTAAAAGAACCATCATTTTCACTAATCAGCTCCTTTGCTTCACTGAGCTGAGTTACTGATAATTTTTCTAGCCAATGAGATGGATCATTTTTTGAAAGTGCCCAATAGATAATGTCTAAGCTTTCATCAATGACTTTTTGCTCTGATGCTTTTTCTGATAACACCAATACCGGTACGGTAGCTTTGGCTGAATAAGCCAATAGCGATGGTGGTTTATCACGTAAAACTACTTCTCGTAATTCAACGTTTACTTGTGCATAAGCAATACTTAAACGTGCGCGCATTGCGTAAGGACAACGGCGAAAAGAATAAAGTATTGGCAGGGTAAATGATGATGTCATTTTATCAATTGAGAATAGTTAGAAAAAACTTGATCGATTTATAAGCTAAGCCATTATTGCCTAGGCTATCTATGGCCTAAGTTCTTTATTATCTAAGTTATCCACAGCATTAGAAGCGTCCCCGATTAGTAAGTGTTTAGCCAAACACCTTCTGCCCATTGCCAAACGTTTGCCCAAGGTTCATCTTCCGTAATATCGCCATCTTTCCAATGCACGACTTCACCGGCTTCGTTCGTGCAGTAATAACTACCGCGATCTTCACACAGAGGGATTAATTCACGTGATACACCTAGTGACCAAGCCATTGCAGCTACTTCTGGCAGATAGGTATGTGAATTAGGATCGGCAACGGTAACCGGCTCAAGATGACCAAAAATCACATCGCTTACGGTTAATAAAAACTGTCTATATTCTCCATCCAACGATAGAAAAATCAATTCTTCTGCATTGATAATATCATCCATGTCCGGCAACTCTAGGGGCACCGGTACAGGTTCGTTACACGCACGCAGTTCTTCGATGATTCTTTCCATTAATGTGTTCCGCTAATGACTGTTTGAGAAAAATTTTTTGAAGAAGCTTATATAAAAAATGTCTTTAAAAATATTATTGTAATCGTTCGCCGCAACAATTGTCGCCTTTAATCCAACGACAACTTAAAACCGCAAATATAGCGCCCAAAATCGGAGCCGCTATATACACCCACAGCGCTGTTAACTCCCCTGAAACCAGTGCGGGGCCAATCGAACGAGCGGGATTCATCGACGCACCACTAACAGGGCCGGCAAACAATGCTTCTAATGCAACCACGCCACCAATGACAATACCGGCAATAAAACCTTTTTCTTTTGCGCCAGTAGAGACACCTAAAATAACCGCCATCAACCACCAGGTAAGAATGAATTCAAAAACAAAAGATTGTAATACGCTGCCAGATGGAATCGTTGCACCCATTGTTTGATGAACCGGAAATAACAGCAGCAAAGAGAATGAGGCAATCACTGCACCGATCAACTGCGCAATAATAAACGGAACTACCATCGAATTAGGAAAACGACCTGCTACTGCAAACGCAATCGTTACAGCCGGGTTTACATGGGCACCGGAAACATCACCATAGGTATAAATAATTGTTGCCACTACTAAGCCAAAAGCTAAGGCAACACCCAAGTGAGTAATAACACCGCCATATAAATCATTAATCATAATGGCGCCGGTACCGGCAAATACCAGCATAAAAGTGCCTAGGCACTCCGCTAGTAATTTTCTGGATAATTTATCATCTGTCATGATTTATTGACCGTTTTTTTAATTTTACTATGGCGAGCCATCATTTTTCTTCAGTCTGAGTTAATTATAAACTCTCGTTAATAAGCCATCATAACCTAAATAGATTCGTTGTTTTAGTGAGAAGAGCTGAATAGCTGTCATCAACATATTTACAAGTGATAATAAAAATATTCACCTATATAGGCAGAAATACGATCGATTAATGCATAACTACTCGGTTTATTCGCACTTTCTTCACTTCGTTCGAAAACTAATACTTATAATAAAAATGCAAACTGCTATTCACAATTCACAGTATGTTCTGCTAATAAAAATAATAGATAAGCGTCATCATTTATGGATATAGATCTATTGTCTGAATGTTATTCCCTCACAAGAAGTCTATGCATCAATTAGGAGAAATATAATGAAAAAAAATTTAATCGCTATAAGTTGTTTATTGGGAGGCGCGCTGTTTACTCTAAACAGTTTTGCTGCACCGGAGGCACCTGAACTATCCGTGGTTACTAATGGATTAACTGCGACTCTAAGCTGGACAGCGTCAGAGGGAGCTGACGGTTACAAACTTGTATACGCACCCGCAGGACAAAAACGTGCGCGCACCAGTACGGCCAATATGGGCGATGCACTAACCTTTAGTGCGACATTACGCGATCGAACTTCGTTGCAAGTCAGTATCGTAGCCTATGATGAAACTGGCCGCAGCCCGGCATCTAACGTTGAAACATTTACCGTCTACAATACTCACGCTCCCTCTTCTGATCTGGTTAATGACTGGATCGTCAATGAAGATAATACCCGTTCAACTAATATTTATGAAAGCAGTACTTCTAACGTTGGTGTCTTAGTTAATATCGAAACGGTTACTGAAGCTGATGATGGTAGCAGCGTGATTGTTACTGGATCGGGTATCCCAAATTATCGCAAAGTTGTTGATCGCGATGTTTTAGAATATCTTAACGCTTTTGATTCAAGTGCTTTTTCAGATGGCGTTGGCACGACTGTTTCACGTGGTGATGTCGTTGAATTTGGGCAGGATGTTGGCTTTGCTTTAGCCGGTAGCCAACCATCGTGCGAAGAGACTGGCGGTGTTGGCTACTGGCCACCTGGTCCCGATTGCCCAAGTGATCGAAATAAGTCTATTGAATTAACAACCACACCTACGGCAAGCACTCAATCTTGTGAGACAGGCCTTAGCAGCATCGGCTACTTAGTTAATGGTACTTCTGTTTATAACTGGGAAGATGGGCAATCTGAGAACGATATTTGGCAGCGTAATGCGCCAGTATTCGAAGAAAATGCTATGGATATCTGTGGTGGTCATGCAGCAATGGGCGACTATCATCACCACTTCAACCCACAATGTTTATCCGATATGTTGAAAGACCGTGGACAAGCCCATTCCCCAGTTTACGGCTATGCTTCTGATAGTTATCCTATTTACGGCCCTTGGTATGCTCGCGGTGTTTTAGCGACTAGTTCATGGGTGGCGCGTGATTATGATGATGAACTAGTGGGCTGTGAAGATGGTCAACGTAGTTGCGTTATGGTTGATGAATATACGCCAGAATTAGGCACTATACCTGCGTCTACACAGGGCTATGATACCGATTATGATGATGGCCGAGCTGTTCGAGAGTCCGGTGTTTATTACGAAGATATGTACTATGACGCATCTTTAGCTAGAAAGGGCGGTAAATATCTTGATGAACACAACGGTCATGATCACGATGAAATCGGTTATCACTACCATATCACCGTCACTAAAGAGAAAGGTGGAGATTTAACACCTGCATTCCCTTACAACATTGGGCCAACTTATTACGGCGAGGTAGAGTGTTTTGCTGGACCTCCTGGTGGTGGTCCTGGTGGACCTCCACCTGAAGGTGAAATGCCTACAGATGAGCCTGAAGAAGTACCCGCAACGTAACAACATCGCAAAAAGGGCTTTATAAAAAAACCGGCAGAATGAGTTTCATTTTGCCGGTTTTTTTATTTAAAAGATTTTTAATTAATACGAATATTATAAAACTATTCCACAGTAACAGACTTCGCCAAGTTGCGTGGCTGATCAACATCCGTACCTTTAAGTACCGCAACGTGATAAGACAATAACTGTAGAGGAATAGTATAAACAATCGGTGCAATCGCATCGTGAACATGCGGCACGTTGATTAAACTAATATTATCACCAGAAAAACCTGAATCTTTATCTGCAAAAACAAATAACTCGCCACCGCGAGCTTGAACTTCTTCGAGATTGGATTTTAATTTTTCTAGCAATTCATTATTTGGTGCAACGGCAACGATAGGCATATCACTATCAACCAAGGCTAGTGGGCCGTGCTTTAATTCACCAGCAGCGTAACTCTCAGCATGAATATAGGATATTTCCTTGAGCTTTAACGCACCTTCCATCGCGATTGGCCACTGTGCACCGCGACCTAAAAATAATGCGTGATGTTTATCTGCAAAAGCTTGTGACATCTTTTCAATAGCAGGATCTAGCTCTAATGTTTTTTCTAATATTGCTGGCAAACCGTGTAGCGCTTTGACAATGTCTGCCTCTTCTTCGACACTTAAGCCATGACGACGACCTAGAGCAACCGTTAAGATCATTAGTGCAACTAACTGCGTAGTAAATGCTTTGGTAGAAGCAACACCGATTTCTGGACCTGCTTCAGTCATTAATGCCAAATCAGATTCTCTGACTAATGAACTCTGCGCAACATTACAAATTGTCATCGTTGACGCATAGCCTAAAGTTTTTGCTAAGCGAAGCGCTGCTAAAGAATCTGCTGTTTCACCTGACTGAGAAATCGTTAGTAACAATGTATCAGGCTGGACAACAAATTTTCGGTAACGGAACTCACTCGCCACTTCGACACGGCATGGAACGCCGGCAATGCCTTCAATCCAATACTGTGCAACCATGCCAGCATGATAGCTAGTGCCACAAGCGACAATTTGTACCGCTTTAGTTTTATCTAAAATAGCTTTTGCTTCGGTACCAAAGGCCTGTTCTAAAATTTTGTCTTTCGCTAATCGACCTTGTAATGTGTTGCGGATAACATCTGGCTGCTCATAAGTTTCTTTGAGCATATAGTGGCGATATTTTCCTTTATTAGCCGCTTCTGCTTTATCAGTTAAATGTAATACTTCACGCTCAACATCATTACCGTCTTGATCCCAAATACTATAACTGTCAGGGGTGATTTCTGCGAAGTCACCTTCATCAAGATAGATAAATTTATCGGTTACCTGGCGCAGAGCTAATTGATCTGATGCTAAGAAATTTTCGCCAATACCTAAACCTAAAACTAATGGGCTACCGCTGCGAGCACAAATAATTCTTTCTGGTTCATCTTTATTTATAACAGCTAAGCCAAAAGCACCGTCTAATTTTTTCACCGAAGCATAAACCGCTTCTTTTAAATTTAAACCGGTCGTTAATTGCTGATGAACTAAATGAACAATGGTTTCAGTATCTGTTTGTGATTTAAATACATAACCCGCTTGCGTAAGTTCTTCACGAAGCTGTTCATGGTTTTCAATAATGCCGTTATGAACTAGTGCGATTTGATCTGCTGAAATATGAGGGTGGGCATTTTCTTCTGATGGCTTACCGTGTGTCGCCCAACGCGTATGTGCAATGCCGGTATGACCTAATAATGGCTCAACATTTACCGCTTCATCTAACATAGCCACTTTGCCAATTCGCTTGTGACTAGCAATAACACCATTTTCATCAAGTATGGCTAAACCCGCAGAATCATAGCCGCGGTATTCCAATCGCTTTAAGCCTTCAACCAAAATACCAGAAATTTCTCTTCGCGCTGCTGCGCCAACAATGCCACACATAATCTTTCCTTCGCTTATTTTTAGCTTGTTTCTAATTTATTGGTTGCTTGATAAATAGAAAATAAATCATTATTTTTTAACGGGTTTCTTCCAGTTATCAATATTGCGTTGCTTGCCACGGGCAACACTTAACTGGTCAGTTTTAACATCACTGGTAATCGTTGAGCCTGCACCAACGGTTGCGCCAGCATCTATTGTTACAGGTGCAACTAAAGCGCTATTAGATCCAATAAAAACACCATCACCGATAATGGTTTTAAACTTATTCACGCCATCATAATTACAGGTAATCGTACCTGCGCCAATATTAACACCGGCACCAACTTCACTATCACCCACGTAACTTAGGTGATTAATTTTACTACCGGCTCCAAGAGTGGTTTTCTTTGTCTCGACAAAGTTACCTACTTTCGCTTTCTCAGCCAGTTTACTGCCGGGGCGTAATCTCGCGAAAGGACCGATATCACAATTTTCTGCGACCTCTGCTTGCTCTAATACGCTATTGGCTTTTATAACCGTGCCAGCACCGATCGTTGAATTTTCAATAACACAATTTGGACCGATTACCACGTCATCAGCAATGCTTACTTTACCAATAAAGACGCAATTGGTATCGATAAAGATATCTTGGCCAATGGTTAATTCTCCGCGAACATCAATACGCGCAGGATCAGCTAAGGTAGCGCCATCAGCCATTAGTTGTTTGGCTTTCTGTTGCTGATAATGACGCTCTAAACCGGCAACTTGTTCGCGATTATTAGCGCCTTCCACTTCCATTGCTGATTTTGGGTGTTGCGCAGTTACTGACATACCATCAGCGACGGCCATGGCAATAATGTCGGTTAAATAATATTCACCCTGAGCATTTTCTGATGATAATGTTGGCAGCCATTGATTTAACTTGGCTGCCGGTACGGCCAAAATACCTGTATTTACTTCATTGATTTTG
>CALBVI010000119.1 GCA_937969395.1 uncultured Spongiibacteraceae bacterium
CATCATCACCAGCAGCGCAGTCAACATAATAGCTAAGCGAACCAGCTTGCCTAGCGCCGATACGGTCGTTGGGTCGACCGGATCAGAAGTATATTCATCAGACATCAAGCGATTTTCAACTTGCTTTATCAACCGGAGCAGAAACCACACCAACAAGCCAATAACTAACATTTGCCTAACTGAATCAAGGCTAGTAAAAATAGCAGCATCGGATTTGGCGACTAGCACCTCAATCACCCAACTGAAACCCATCAACCATACCAAGAAAAAAGCAGGTTTGCGTGCCGCCTCTAGCAAGGCATCATCCCAAAGGTTTACGGTTTTCTCTAGCTGCCTAGCCAATCTCGAAAACAAAAAACGCGCTACATAGCTGACAAACAAAGTAGCCAAAATGACCGCAAAAACTTCTAACAACCAAGGGTAAGCCTGAAGATTTAAGCTCAACCACTCCCAACGACTAGAAACTGACTCCATAAAACTCACCCAACTATTTATATGACATAACTCTGCATTACAAAACAAAACGCAACTGAATAAAATTCACGATAAGCAGAGCATCCGATGTAAAAAGTTATACATTTTTATACCTACAATCGCTAGCTTTATATTCAAATATAATTAAAAGAACATGCCAATTATACATAATTAAAAATTAAAAATTATAAGCTATTGAATAGCCAATCATTTTTATCGCCCCCTACTATTTTTACCCTAGCCTCCTCTAGCATCAAACAATCACAACTATTAACAACCTTTAATTTATAGATGGACAGCCTCCATCAACGTGGTACTTTTAAAGCGAGAGATCTAATAAGTGAGGCAAAATAATGAATGTTATATCACCTGCCATTGGCTCTTGGTACAAAGAATTACAGCAAGGCGCAATATTTGAAGTTGTTGCTGTTGATGAGTCGGCACAGACAATAGAAACGCAAATGATTGATGGCGAACTTAGCAGCTACGACTTGGATAGCTGGCGTGAACTTTTAATCGAAGAGGTAGAAGAACCCGAAGACTGGAGCAATGCCTATGAGATGAATAACGAAGACATTGTCGATCCAGACGCAGCTATTCGCCCTGAAGACTGGAGCGGGCCACTTAACAATATAGAGTCCGACATAGTTAATGGTATTTTCGACGAATTATAAGTTTGCCATTTCTTTTAAATAGACAAATGACTTTATCAAATAAAGCTTCAATTTAAGGCGCTTCATTACATCGCTTTGTTTTAATTTTATTTATAAACCATCCCCCATACCACCCATCACTCGCCTTGTAGATAATTAATAAACGAGGCAACCGCCAACACAATAAAAATAATAAATACAACAATCTAAACTTGCGCAAGCCTCATAACTGTATATAATCACAGCAACTGTATAAAAGCACAGAAGCTCATAGATAGCAAAAGCCCAAGCTAAAACCAAGTCAGGACCGAACTATGATCAAGTTGACACCAAGGCAATCAGAAGTATTGGCACTAATCAAAAGCCATATTGAAGAAACGGGCTACCCTCCTACACGCGCTGATATAGCTAGAGCATTAGGCTTTAAATCTGCTAACGCCGCAGAAGAACACCTAAAAGCCTTAGCTCGCAAGGGCGCCATTGAAATGATTGCTGGTGCATCACGCGGCATTCGTATTCCAGAAAGTGAAAAGGAAGAGAAAGGCATACCTATTGTTGGACAAGTCGCTGCTGGCAACCCCATACTTGCTCAAGAACATATTGAAGATCATTGCGAAATGCCAGCCTCTTTCTTTCATCCTCCCGCTGATTATTTCTTACGTGTTCGCGGCGATAGCATGATTGATATCGGTATTCATGAAAACGACTTACTCGCTGTCCATAAAACCAGTCATGCTGAAAATGGTGATATTGTTGTTGCACGTATTGATGATGAGGTAACGGTCAAACGCCTGAAGAAAACCCGTAGCAAGTATCAAATCTTACTGTTACCGGAGAATGGCGATTACAGCCCAATAGAAGTTGATCTACGCTATCAGGATTTTGCTATAGAAGGACTAAGCGTCGGTATTGTTAGACACTAACAGCACCGATCAGTAGAAACATACGAGATAAAATAACGCGAACAATTAAGAAAACCCAATCAAAAACAGCACACATAAAAAAAGCGAGCATAATTAAATGCTCGCTTTTTTTATGTGTGAAGAAAACTCGCCCCCTCACATCTTCTAATGCAGTATATGAACTACAGTTTCTTCTAATTCATCGTCATCAAGCTGACTTTTGTCATCCCTAAGCTCAGTGCCCGTTATATGTGCTGCGGCCTGTATACCTGCCTGTATCATCACCTTAGCTACATCTAGACAAGAGTCTTCACCGATATAGGACTTCGATACATCGGAAAAACGAATATTTACTAACGGTTCACTATCTTCTTCACCGGATTGCTTTAAAGCAATTTCACCGTTAGGAAGGGTTACAATTTCAAGAAAAGAAGATGACACGAAGACTCCAGAGATATAAAAACGATGTGTATTCTAGCAGGTGAATAGCTTATTTCACAGTTATTGCCCATGCCTCAACAGAGCTAGACACTACCACTCCTCAAGACACAGCCGCTGATTCTCAACCACAGCAGACAAGCAATCATACAAATGAACACAGGTATCGAGGTTTAATTCATTTTGTTGGTGGCCGACTGCAACGGCAATCGTGTTAACTGCTTTAGTCGTCACCGAAGGTAGACGTTGCGGATCATCTGTACTTTGCTGATAAAGCGTAAATAAGCTATTAAGCCAATTTTTCCCTTCACCGTCTCGCTCCAAACAGGCCAACTCTGACACTTCTCCGGACTCAACAGCTTTATCAGCTAATGATGCCATCAATTCGACAGCAGAAGTATATGCTTGCTGAGGATGCGAATAGGCCTCAGCAAGCTCGGATAGGTACGCTCTATATGCCAGCATCAAATGCATAACAACTGACTCACCTAACGACTGCTCAATAACACGCTTGGGCAATTGCTGCCTTTTCTGCTCTTGCGCAATCCAATCACAGTGTAAACGCGCAAAATAGAGCCGTTGATTTACTATTGGCCGAAGCTGATTAGCCATAATCCTAAGCCTTTTTCTTAACAGCCTTCTTCTTAGCTTTAACAGGCGCCTCTTGAATTAACCATTTACCTCCTTGGTAAAAAGCCTTCCAACCTGAG